>NZ_JBLZPH010000102.1:0-3569 GCF_049199205.1 Shinella sp. M31
TCGGCGGTGAAGGCCTGCGCATCGCCGCCATGGGCGCGAATGTCTGCTGCCGTCTCTTCGGCAGCCTCCGCATTGTAATCGACGATAGCGACGCGTGCGCCCTCCCGCGCGAAGAGCCGTGAGGCCGCCCCGCCCATGCCGGTCGCACCACCGGAAATGATCGCCGTTTTTCCCTCAAGCCTGCCCGCCATCGTTTCACGCTCCTCCAATCGTCCGGGATATGCGGGTGCTTCGAACCCGCCGGATTTTACACGGTAAATTCCTCTGCCTCTCGCTGCAGGAGTCAATGGGCGAAGCGTTTGCGCAACGGCGATCCGTACAAGGGGAGCGATGGAAACCGTACAATTTTAGGTACTTGTTCAGTATTCTTGCCTAACGTTAGGCCAATCGTTCTGCATGCGGGGACCTTCGACGATGACCGTCGTGACACTGGACCACGTGGAGCGCCAGAGGGCGCGGGGTTTCCGTTTTCTGCGTTTTTGCCCCGAAATCGAGGCGCGCTTCCGCAAGGACTATGCGGCAGAACGCGTACGGCTTGCCGTTATCTGGGGCATCATCGGAACGCTGATCTACGATCTTGTCTATTTCGGCGACCGGACGATGATGGCGGATGTCTTTTCCGGCCTCGTCACGGCGCGTTTCTTCATTTTCACGCCCTTCGTGATCGCCTGCATTCTCGCCGTGCGCCGCTGGCCGAATGCCGCGCTTTACGATGTTCTTTCCGTCGCCATCGCCGTGCTCGGCGTCACGCTGCCAATGGCCGTCGCCATCGGGAGCGAAAGCCCCTATCTCTTCGTTTATCAGAACGGCAATTCCGCCGCCTTCCTGTTCTTCGTGATCGCGCTTCGTCCTCGGTTTCCGGCCATCCTCATCGGCCTCGTGCTGATGTGCGCCTCGCATTTCACCACGACGTCGCTCACCGGCGCTTTCGACGCAGTCACCTATTCCGGCATCATCACCTTCTATGTGACGCTCTCCATCTTCCTCGCCGTCAGCGCCTATTTTCTCGAGCAGAAGGATCGCCAGAGCTTTCTCAACCAGTTGCGCGGCAGCCTGCTTTATCAGCAGCTGGAGCACAATGCCGATCGCGACGAGCTGAGCGGCCTCCTGAACCGTCGCTCGCTCGCCCGTGTGCGCGATGCGCTCTGGCGCGACGCGTCGCACGGCATCTCCGCTATCCTGCTCGATATCGACCATTTCAAGCGTTTCAACGATGTGCACGGCCATATCGAGGGCGACGCCTGCATCCGCGCCGTCTCGCAATGTATTCTCGCAAACGCGGACGACGGTGCTTTCGTGTTCCGTTTCGGTGACGAGGAAATCCTGGTGCTTTCGGCTGGCCAAACAGCGCTGCAAGCCCTCGCGCAGGCTGAGCGCATCCGCGCCGCCATCGAAGCGCTCGCCATCCCGCATCGCGGCCTTAATGACGGCTGTGTAACGGTCAGTCTGGGGGTTGCGCTGGCTTTCCCGCCCGTCGCGACGCTGGAGCGTCTTTTGCAGGATGCCGACGCTGCGCTCTATGAGGCCAAGCGCCTCGGTCGCAACACCGTCGCGCTGGCGGATGATCTTGTTCCGTCGGGGCGAGGTGATAGTGCTGCAGCCTGACAGCCGGGCACAACCCTGGCGTCGCACGGCAATTCCGAAACTTGTGACAAATGGTGGGAGCTTCTGACGAGGAGGGCCTGATTTCCCAGAAAAATTTTATTACTTTTTAAGTTAAATACCGCAGCGTCAGCGTCATTCTATTGCAACCATCGCCGGTATCTTGGCGAAACAGGACCGACCCCATGGCTTCAACATCTGCTGCGCGTCCGAAATCCTCCCGCTCGCTGGCGGTCAAGCTGCTCTCCGTGAGCGCTGTCGCCATTGCCTGCGTTCTGGCGCTGACCTTCCTCGTCGTCATCCTTCAAGTCCGCGAGCGCACCGTTGCCATCACGCTGAAGCAGGCGGAAGCCGAGGCCGAGGCGACCGCGCAGGCGATGAGCGGGAAGATCGACGCGCTCTCGGGCGCCACGCGAAGCCTGGCAGGTCTGATCGAGCGCGGCATTGCCGCCGGCAAGCTCGACCGGACGGCGATCACCACCATGCTGCCGGCGCAGGTCGAAAAGTTCGATCTCGTCTTCGGCGCCTGGATCGTCGATACCGAGCAGGGTCTCGACGGCACGCTCGGGCCGAAGGACGATGCGGTACAGGGGACCAATGCCGAGGGCATCTTTACACCGTATTGGGTGCGAGGTGCGAACGGCATGGAACTCATGCGCCCCGCCGTCGATCGCAACGCGGAGTACTATCGCCTGGCCGCGACGAGCAAGAAGGGTGCTGCGACCGAACCGTATGAAGAGCCGTCAGCCAACAATCTCCTGATGATGACCGTGACGCAGCCTGTCATCATCGACGGTCGTCTCGCCGCCGTGACCGGTCTTGATGTCGCACTCGGCTCGCTGGCCGACTCGCTGAAGTCGGAGCGCCCCTTCGGCGAAGGCCGCGTCTATCTGCTGTCGGGCACCGGCAAATGGCTGGCGGCTCCCGATGCCGCGCAGGTGATGAAGGAGTACGCGGCCGAGGGGACCGATCAGGTCAAGGCGGCGCTTGCTGACGGCAAGACCGTGACGCTCAATGATGTCGTGGGCGGCGATGGCGGTTCGGTTTACCGCGTCGTCTATCCGTTCGATTTGCCGGGCCTCAATGCGCGCTGGGCCGTGGCGGTCGACGTGCCGGTGGCGGCGGTTTCCTCCGTCGTCAACGAGCAGACGACGATCCTGGTGATCGGCGGCATGTTCATTCTCGCCGCCGTGATCGGCGCGCTGCTTTTGGCCGTGCGCACCTTCGTGCAGCGGCCGATGGCCTCGCTGCTCCTTGATGTCGGCCGCATGTCGGAGGGAAAGCTGGAACAGCCGGTCGCCGGTCAGGAGCGCAGCGACGAGATCGGCAAGGTCGCCGTGGCACTCGAAGCCTTCCGTCATCGCCTCGCCGACGGCCATCGACTGGAGGCCGCCAATGCCGAGCAGCGCCAGCAGACGGAAAGCGAACGGCGCCAAACCGAAGCCGAACGCGCCCGCGCCGCGGAAGAGCAGCGCAAGGTCGTGGACGCGCTCGGCCGTGGCCTCGCCAACCTCTCGCGCGGCGATCTGACGAGCCGCATCACGGAAAACTTTCCGCCGTCCTATGTTGAATTGCGCGACAATTTCAACGACACGATGGACAGCCTCGAGCGCACCATCCTGCAACTGAACCAAACCGTGCATTCGCTGAATGCCGGCATCGGCGAGATCAGCCGCAGCTCGGACAATCTCTCGCGCCGCACGGAACAGCAGGCCGCAAGCCTGGAGGAAACCGCCGCCGCGATGAACGAGATCGCCGAGCAGATGCACACCAGCACCCGCAATGCCGGCGAGGCTGCATCGAAGGTCAATGAGGCCTGTTCGGATGCCGATCGCTCCAACGCGGTGGTGCGCAAGGCGATCACCGCCATGGAGGGCATCGAGGATTCGTCCAGAAAGGTCAGCCAGATCATCGGCGTCATTGACGAGATCGCCTTCCAGACCAACCTGCTGGCGCTGAATGCCGGC
>NZ_JBLZPH010000103.1:0-18229 GCF_049199205.1 Shinella sp. M31
CTGCGCGCCCGCGCCGGGATCGGCGAAAAGCCGCTTCTGATGTCCGCCATCAAGCCGGTCGGCTTGTCGACCGCGCAGCTTGCCCGCCTCGCCCATGATTTCGCGCTCGGCGGCATGCATTTCGTCAAGGACGACCACGGGCTCGTCGACCAGAAGACCGCACCCTTCGACGTGCGTCTGAAGGCCTGCATCGAGGCGGTCGGCGAGGCGAATGCGAAAAGCGGCGGGAAGACGAGCTTCGTGCCCAACATCACCGGCCCCGCCACCGCCATCATCGAGCGGGCAAAGCAGGCGCAGGAACGCGGTGCCGGCGGCGTGATGATCGCACCGGCGCTCGCCGGCTACGACATTGTGCGCACGCTCGCCGCCGATCCGGACTTTTCGTTGCCGATCGTCTCGCATCCGGCCTTTTCCGGCGCCAATGTCGTCTCGCCCGATTGCGGCTTCTCGCACCGCGCCTTCTTTGGCACGCTGCACCGTCTGATGGGCGCCGACGCCGTGGTCTATCCGAATTTCGGCGGCCGCTTCGGCTTCACGCGTGAAGAATGCCAGTCGATCGCGAAGGCCTGCGCCGTGGACATGGGCGGCCCGAAAGCGATCGTCGCGGCCCCCGGCGGCGGCATGACCTTTGCTCGCCTGCCCGAAATGCGCGACGCTTACGGCGATGACGTGATGTATCTGATCGGCGGCGCGCTGCTCTCCGAACCGGACCTCGTCGGCGCCTGCAAACGCCTGGTTGCCGCCGTCGAAGGTTGACGCGTCAGGACTTGCCCGCGCCGGTCAGCTCCGTGCGCCCCAAAAGCCGCACGACCCAATCGACGAAAACCCGCACCTTGTTGCTGAGGTGGCGGTTTGGCGGGTAGACAATGTAGAGCGGAACCGGCTCGATATGCCAGTCCGTCAGCACCGGGACGAGCTGCCCCCTGGCGATGGGCTCGCGCGCCATGAAACAGGCAAGCGGCGCGACGCCGAGCCCGGACAGCGCCGCGGCCAGATAGCTGCGCGCATCGTTGACCGAAAGAATATACCGGCTGTTGATCTCCAGCGTCTCGCCATCCCGCGTGAATTCGAAGGGCATGATGCGGTTGATCTGCGCCAGGAAGTAGTTCACGCAGTGATGCGCCGCCTCCAGGTCGGAGGGATGTGCCGGCATGCCGAAGCGGTCGATATAGGCGGGCGCGGCACAGGCCACCAGACCCATCTCCCCGACGCGCCGCGCGATCAGCGAGGCATTGCCCGGTGAGCCCGCGCGCAGCGCGCAGTCGACATTCTCCGCCAGATAATCCACCGTTCGGTCGCCCACCCCGAGATCGACCTTGATATCGGGATATTTCTCATGGAAATCATTGAGTTCGGGAATGATCAGCAGGTCCGCGAAGGCCCCCGACATTTCCACGCGCAGGCGCCCGCTCGGGCTCATGCGGGAGTGCGAGAGGCTGCCGTCCAGTTCGTCGATCTCCGTGACGATCTGGTTTGCCCGCTCGTAGTAGAGCGCGCCGTCCGTCGTGACCATGACGCGGCGCGTGGTGCGGTTGAGCAATTTGGTCTGAAGATGCGTTTCGAGATTCTGGATCAGGTTGCTGACGGTTGCCTTGGGCATGCCGAGCGCGGCGGAAGCGCCGGTGAAGCTGCCCGTCTCCACCACACGGAGGAAGACGCGCATCGCAGAAAGCTGATCCATGGAACATTCCCACGTTGGAAGCTATGATTGTTCGAAATTTTGGACAGTGAAATCCGTTTTACCACACTTATCCGGGCAAAATGACTGACGATATAAATGGTGAGGGACCAGCTTATTTCCAAGCGGCCCAAAGGACAAGATCGATGCCGGTAGAGATCAAGGATATGACGTTCGACAAGGTGGCCATCGGCCCCGTGTCGGTGCGCGTCTATCAGGGCGCCGAATATGCCAAGGGGGCGCCCGTCCTGCTCTATTTCCACGGCGGCGCCTTCACGGAAACCGGGCTCAGGCATTGCCCGCTTGCCGAATGCATCGCCTCGACCGGCGCCATCGTCGCCGTGCCTGATTACAATGCGCTCGGCGGCGGCGTCTTCCCCAAGCCGCTGGAAGTCGGCTTTTCGATCTTCTCCTATCTTGCCAAGAAGCGCGCCGGGCTGGGCGACCGCAAGTCGCCGCTCCTCATCGGCGGCGAGGAGGCGGGCGGCAATATCGCGGCCGGCGTAGCGCTGAAGGCGCGCGACCACTTCGCCGACGAACTCGACGGCCAGGTGCTGCTCTCGCCGCTGCTCGACCCTTTCATGGCCAGCCGCTCCTTCCGCGAGGCCGACGCCATCGGCATGCGCCAGCGCTGGGCGGATGGCTGGAGCCACTATCTCAGCGGCGGCGTGTGCCACCCCTATGCCGCGCCCTGCCTGTGTTCGCGTCTTTCCGATCTTGCCCCGGCGCTCGTTCTGACGGCGGCGGACGATCCGCTGCACGACGAGGCGCTGGGTTATGCCGATCGCCTCACCGAGGCCGGCGTCAAAGTTCAGCAGCATGTCCTTCCCGCAGGAACAGGCTGGCCGACAATTTACAGCGGGACATCCAATGGAACCGGGCCCTGGGCCGGCAGCCTTGCCAGCCAGTTTTCCGGTTTTGTTCAAAATATTAGCATTCACTGATTTTACGGAACCCAAAGCATAGCGTGGCCTGAGGCCACAAGGAGACAACAATGCTATCGAAGCGCAAACGCTGGGCCCTCACGGGCACCGGCCTGGGACTGGCTGCGTCCATTTTCGGCGCCGCCCTGATCGTTCAGGTTCCAAGCAAGCCTGCCAAGGCGGAAGCCGCGGCGACGGCCGAAGTGCCTGCCGTGCCGGTCACCGTGGCCGTCGTGGAAAACAAGAATGTCGTGACGTGGCAGGAATTTTCCGGCCGTCTGGAAGCCATCGACCGGGTGCAGATCCGCTCGCGCGTCGCTGGCGCCATCCAGTCCGTCGATTTTCGCGAGGGCGCGCTGGTGAAGGCCGGCGACCTGCTCTTCACGATCGATCCGCAACCCTTCCAGACCGCGGTAACCCAGGCCGAGGGGCAATATGCCTCGGCCGAAGCCCGCGTCAAACTCGCCAGGACCCAGCTCGAGCGCGGCGAACGCCTCGCCCGGAGCAATAGCGTCTCGCAGAGCGATATCGACGAGCGCCAAAACGCGCTTTCCGAAGCTGAGGCGAGCCTCAAGACGGCGCAGGCCGCTCTCGACGCCGCCAAGCTGGAACTCAGCTATACCCAGGTCCGCGCGCCGGTTTCCGGCCGTGTCGGCAAGGTGGAGATCACCACCGGCAACCTCGTCGCCGGCGGCTCGGCCTCCCCGGCGCTGACGACGCTGGTCTCAGTCGATCCGATCTATGCCAGCTTCAATGTCAGCGAGGAAACGGTCGCCGCAGCCCTTGCGGCCCTGCCGGCCTCCGAAGGCGCGCTCCAGCCGATCGAGCAGATCCCGGTCGAAGTCGGTACGCTCGCCGACGAGGGCACGCCGATCCACGGCAAGCTCCAGCTCATCGGCAACGAAGTGGATGCCGCCAGCGGCACCATCACGGTGCGCGCCGTCTTCGACAATCCCGGTGGCAGGCTGATCCCGGGCCAGTTCGTGCGTATCCGCATGGGCGAGCCGAAGCCCGAGAGCAAGATTCTCGTCAGCGAAAAGGCGGTCGGCACCGACCAGGACAAGAAGTTCGTCTTCGTCGTCGACAAGGACAACAAGGTCACCTACCGGCCGATCGTGCTCGGCAGCCTTTCGGGCGGCGAGCGCATCGTCGAAAGCGGGCTCTCCAACGGCGACAAGGTCGTCGTCAACGGCCTGCAGCGCGTGCGCCCGGGCGTCGTGGTCGATCCGCAGGAGCAGGAAAGCGTCGCCTCCGTGAAGTAAAGGCGGCCGGCGGGGCGCTGGCGCGCCCTGCCCCGTAACCCAAGAAAATCCATGTCCGCCGGCGGAGCCTTGCCCGCCGGACAGGGCCGTTCGTCCGAATTTCATCCTGGAGAGGGTGCTGCAATGAACATCTCCCGTTTCTTCATCGATCGCCCGGTCTTTGCCGGGGTGCTGTCGATCCTCATCGTGGTCGCCGGCCTGATCGGCATGCGATCCTTGCCGATTTCCGAATATCCCGAGGTCGTGCCGCCCTCCATTGTGGTGCGCGCCGTCTATCCGGGGGCCAATCCCGTCGTCATTTCCGAGACCGTCGCGACGCCGCTCGAAGAGCAGATCAACGGCGTCGAGGACATGCTCTACATGAACAGCCAGGCGACGTCGGACGGCGTACTGACGCTGACCGTCACCTTCAAGCTCGGCACGGACCCGGACAAGGCCCAGCAGCTCGTGCAGAACCGCGTGTCGCAGGCCGAACCGCGCCTGCCGGCGGAAGTGCGTGCGCTCGGCGTGACGACCGTCAAGAGCTCGCCCGACTTCATCATGGTGGTCAACCTCGTCTCGACGACCGACCGCTATGACGTGACCTATCTGCGCAACTACGCCACGCTCAACATCAAGGACCGGCTTGCCCGCATCGAAGGCGCCGGCCAGGTGCAGGTCTTCGGCGCCGGCGATTATGCGATGCGCGTGTGGATCGATCCGCAGAAGGCGGCCGAACATGCACTGGCCGCCAGCGACATCAGCAACGCGATCCGCGAGCAGAACGTGCAGGCCGCCGCTGGCATCATCGGCGCCTCCCCGACACCCAACGAGGTGAATCTCCAGCTCAACGTCAACGCCCAGGGCCGCCTGCGCACCCCGGAGGAATTCGGCAACATCATCGTCAAGACGGGCGCATCCGGTGAAATCACCCGCCTGCGGGATGTCGCCCGCGTCGAACTGGGGGCGGCCGACTACACGCTGCGCTCGCTGCTCGACGGCCAGCCCGCCGTCGCCATCGCCGTGCTCCAGGCGCCGGGCTCGAACGCCATCGAGATCGCCGACAATGTGCGCGCCACCATGGACCAGCTCCAGCTGGCCATGCCCGACGGCGTGAAATACGAGATCGTTTACGACACGACGGAATTCGTGCGCGCCTCCATCGACAAGGTCGTCGATACGCTGCTCGAAGCCATCGCGCTCGTCGTGCTCGTCGTCATCGTCTTCCTCCAGACCTGGCGCGCCTCGATCATCCCGCTGCTCGCCGTGCCCGTCTCGATCATCGGCACCTTCGCCGTCATGTATGCCTTCGGCTTCTCGGTAAACGCGCTGACGCTATTCGGCCTCGTGCTCGCCATCGGCATCGTGGTGGACGACGCGATCGTCGTCGTCGAAAACGTCGAGCGCAACATCGAGAATGGGTTGAGCCCGCGCGAAGCGACCTACCGCGCCATGCGGGAAGTCTCGGGTCCGATCATCGCGATTGCGCTCGTGCTCGTCGCCGTCTTCGTGCCGCTCGCCTTCATCAGCGGCTTGTCCGGCCAGTTCTACCGCCAGTTCGCCCTGACCATCGCCATCTCGACGGTGATTTCGGCGATCAACTCCCTGACGCTGTCGCCTGCGCTGGCCGCCCTTCTGCTGAAGGATCACCACGCGCCGAAGGATTGGCTGACCCGCCTCATGGATGGCCTGTTCGGCTGGTTCTTCCGCGGCTTCAACCGGGCCTTCAACGCCGCCGGCAACGGCTATGGCCGCACCATCGGCGGGCTCGTCACGCGCAAGTCGCTGGTCATGATCGTCTATCTCGCGCTCGTCGGCGCCACCTACACGGTGTTCAACGCCGTGCCGGGCGGCTTCGTGCCGGCGCAGGACAAGCAATATCTGGTCGGCTTCGCCCAGCTGCCCGACGGCGCGACCCTCGACCGCACGGAAGAGGTCATCAAGAAGATGAGCGACATCGCGCTGGCCCAGCCCGGCGTGGCGCACGCCATCGCCTTCCCCGGCCTGTCGATCAACGGTTTCACGATCGGCTCGAATTCCGGCATCGTCTTCGCCGTGCTCGACGATTTCGAGGAGCGCAAGACGCCGGATCTGTCAGGCGGCGCGATCGCCATGCAGCTCAACCAGAAATTCGCCGGCATCCAGGACGCCTTCATCGCCATGTTCCCGCCGCCACCGGTCAACGGCCTCGGTACGACGGGCGGCTTCAAGCTGCAGATCGAGGATCGCGCCGGCCTCGGCTACGGCGCGCTTAACGATGCCACGCAGGCCTTCCTTGGAAAAGCTTATCAGACACCGGAACTGGCGGGCCTGTTCTCCAGCTTCCAGATCAATGTGCCGCAGCTCTATGCCGATCTCGACCGGGCCAAGGCCCAGCAGCTTGGCGTCAGGGTCACGGACGTGTTCGAGACGCTGCAGATCTATCTCGGCTCGCTCTATGTCAACGACTTCAACGCCTTCGGGCGAACCTACAGTGTGCGCGTCCAGGCCGATTCCGCCTTCCGCGCCAAGCCGGAGGATATCGGCCAGCTGAAGGTGCGCTCGCAATCCGGCGAGATGATCCCGCTCGCAGCCCTCCTGAAGGTCGATGCGACGACCGGCCCGGAGCGCACCACGCGCTACAATGGTTTCCTCGCCGCCGACATCAATGGCGGGCCGGCGCCCGGCTTCTCGTCGGGCCAGGCCCAGGCCGCCGTGGAAAAGATCGCTGCCGAAACGCTGCCCGCCGGCATCGATTTCGAATGGACGGACCTGACCTACCAGCAGATCCTCGCCGGCAATTCGAGCATATACGTCTTCCCGCTCGCGCTGCTTCTCGTCTATCTCGTGCTGGCCGCCCAGTATGAGAGCCTGACGCTGCCGATCGCCATCATCATGATCGTGCCGATGGGTGTGCTCGCGGCGCTTGCCGGGGTCTGGTACACGGGGGGCGACAACAATGTCTTCACCCAGATCGGTCTCGTGGTGCTGGTGGGCCTCTCGGCGAAGAACGCGATCCTGATCGTCGAATTCGCCCGTGAGCTGGAATTCGAGGGCCGCACGCCGATACAGGCGGCCATCGAGGCCAGCCGCCTGCGCCTGCGCCCCATCCTCATGACCTCCATGGCCTTCATCATGGGCGTCGTGCCGCTGGTGCTCTCGACGGGGGCGGGTTCGGAAATGCGCGCCGCCATGGGTCTTGCCGTGTTCTCCGGCATGATCGGCGTCACCTTCTTCGGCATCTTCATGACGCCGGTCTTCTACGTGCTGTTGCGCCGTCTTGCGGGTAACCGCCCGCTGGTCCAGCACGGCCGTTCGACCATGGCCGACGACGCGGAAGGTCTGCCGGCCGTGCAGCACTGACGAGAGCGGCACAGGCGCCTGCACGCGTCATCGGGCAGGGCTATATTTCCACTCAAAACGATCCGGGGCCGCAACGCGGTCCCGGATTTCAATATCCTGTGTTGACGACGCCAGGAGACGGGGATGGCCGGCGGACGAGCGCGCACGTCACCTTCGCGCGATGACGGCGCCACCGTTTTCGATCCCGGTCCATTCGTTCGCTCCGGTCTTACGCGAGAACCGCATATTCAGTGTTGAGTTTTCCCTGGTGAAGGACGAGGATCGGCTGTTCATTCAGCTTGGAGTTCCCCATGACCTCAGTAGCAGTTCTCGTCGGCAGCCTCCGCAAGGAATCCTTCAGCCGCAAGACAGCCAAGGCCTTCGCCGCGCTGACGCCCAACCTGACCTTCGACTTTCTCGATATCGGCGCCGTCTCGTATTTCAACCAGGACCTCGAGGCGTCCCCGCCTGCGGACTGGACGACGTTCCGCAACGCGATTTCGGCCGCCGATGCCGTGCTTTTTGTCACTGCCGAATACAATCGTTCGGTCCCCGGCGTGCTGAAGAACGCAATCGACGTCGCCTCGCGTCCCTATGGCCAGGGCGCGCTTGCCGGCAAACCGGCCGCAATCATCTCGACCTCGATCGGCGCAATCGGCGGCTTCGGCGCCAATCATCATCTGCGGCAATCGCTGAGCTTCCTGAACATGCCGGTGCTTGGGCAGCCCGAGGCGTATATTGGCGGCAGCGGCGGATTGTTCGACGAAGCCGGCCAGCTGACGAACGAGGGTACGCGGGATTTCCTGATCAATTTCGGGAAGGCGTTTGAGGCGCATATTGCGCTGAACACCCGGCGCTGAGCTGTTTCAAGGGATAGAACAACAAAAGCCCCCGCGCATATTTGCGACGGGGGCTTTTGATTTTGTGCGGTGCCTGAATGCACCCATACCCCGTTAACGCTTTTAACTTTGGCGTACCCACCGGCCGATGGACGGAACATTCTCGGGACTATCACGGTTGATCGACATGAAGGGAGTTCGGTATGGCAGAAGATCCCAAAGACCCGAAAAAACCTCAAGAGATATCGCCGGGAGACACACCGGACTCGCTGCCGGATATTCCTGACCGCCCAATTGAAGAGCCCGGACCGGATGTCATTCCGGAGGAAGCCCCTGACGTCACTCCCGTCCCAGGGGAAGACATCCCGACGAAGATGGGTGAGTAGGCCGTTGGCGCGCAAAGCACCATAATCCGGCGGGAATTCCTCTGCCTAAAGGGCATTTATCGGACCGGAGTATTAAACCGCCTGGAACGTCTGGAAAATCCTCATGTGAAGCTTGGGAAACGATCGCTGTCAGGCGCATTTGCCCAGCTTTGCAGCGTTTGGCCGCCGTCGATCAGCCAGTCGACACCGGTCACATGTTTCGCGTCATCGGATGCGAGGAAGGCAACGGCGGCGGCAACATCTTCGGGCTGACCGATGCGGCGCAAGGGAATGCGGTGGGCAAAGCGCTCGATGCCCGCGGAATAGGCTGCTTCGTCCTCTGCCGGAACGCCCAGACGGGTTTCGATAACGCCGGGGCAGATGGCATTGACGCGGATACCGTAAGGGGCCGCATCAAGCGCTGCGATACGCGTGATGCCGACGACACCGTGTTTGGTTGCGGCGTAGCCGACGCCACCGGACAGAACATCCCAGCCCGCCATCGACGACCCCATGTTGACGATGGCGCCCTGTCTCTTGCCGGCAATCATGGCGGCGAGGGTCGCGCGAAGAACATAGAAGATACCGTTGAGATTGATGCCGACAATCTTCTGCCAGTCTTCAATCGAAAGCTTGTGCACGGGCGCCACCGTCCCGGAGATGCCGGCATTGTTGAACAGGACATCAATGCCGCCGAAATGAGCGGTGACGACGCCGACCATGGCTTCGACCGCTGCCGGATCGGCCACATCGACAGCGAACGCCTTGGCACGATCACCGAATTCAGCCGCAACGTTCTCCGCCTTAGCTCCGTTGAGATCGGCTATCGCGACGCGGGCACCTTCCGAAAGGAAACGCCGCACGGCGGCAGAGCCGATAACGCCGGCGGCACCGGTCACGAGCACGGTCTTGTTTTCAAAACGCATCGTCATTCCTTCTCAAATCGTGGCCGGCGCCGGCGGGTAGTCGCGCCAGGAATAGTGTGAAACAAATCCGAGGGCATCGCGCGCGAGGCCGGTATCGATGAGCGACGCACAGCCCGCAAGAGGCCGGCGATGGGCGACGCCCGGATAAGCGGCCTCGGCCAGCCCGGCCGATGGCTGGTCCATGTAGCTGTCCGCCGCGCTCAGGAACGCACGAAGGTGTCCCTCCACCGGTCGCTCAACGGCAGACACGAAAGCGGAAGCCGCATCGCGCGCGTCGAGATAGGCCCAGAGATCGCGTGCGGCTTCAGCCTGCGCGCGCCGCGGACCGATCTGCGCGTGAAAGCTTTCCGGAGTCTGGATCCAGGGCATCCGCAGGCTGACAGCCGAGAACACCCCGCGCCGGACCGATGCATCGACCATTTCTTCGCCGAGCCATTTCGTAATGGCATAAATATCCTGGGCTCCGACGGGATGCCCCTCGTCGACCGGCAGGTAAAGCGGCACGACGGGCTTTTCGAAGAAGGGATAGCCGAGCACGCTGAAGGACGATGCATAGACAAACCGCCTTATGCCCGCGATACGCGCAGCTTCGGTCGCCGCATACATGGCACTCATATTGACACGGAAGACGTCAGCGGCAGCGCGACCCGTTGGTCTCGGGATCGCGGCGATATGCACCAGCGCGTCCTTGCCGGCCGCCAGCTCGGCAAGAACACCGAGGTCACCGGCGTCCGCGGTGACATGCATCCAGGCCGAACCCGGCGGCGGGGCCATCATATCGAGGCCGGTTACAACGTGCCCTGCATCCAGCAATGCCGCAGCAACGTGGCGGCCAAGCAGGCCGCTCGATCCGGTAACGAGGATATGGCTCATGCCTGGCCTCCCCCCGGCTTGACCGGCAATGCCTTGATAATGCGCTCGGCCAGTTCGAGATCATCCAGCCCCCCCTGAAGCGGCGTCTGAGGTGCGGCCTTTCCTTCGACACAGGCGATGAAATGCTGCCACTGCCTGCGGAACGCGGTTTCCGGCGTGCCGGGCAGAATGCGCTCGCTCGGCCCCTCGCCGGCAGCCTCGCGCAGACGCACCGTCGCGGCGGCATTCCGCACATAGGGGTTTTGGAAATCGATGCGCACTTCGTCCTTCTCGCCGTGAACGGTCATCCATTCGTCCCACCATTCATACTGCGCGCCGAACGCCACTTCCAGCAGCGCCGGAACACGATCGGCGAAACCGAGCACAGCCATGATATGCGTTGGTCCCACGGCCTGCGCATAGTCGACGCGCTCCGCGACGCCGAAAGCACCACGCAGAACCGCAAGATCGTGGCTACCGAGCATCAGAAGCGTCATGTAGAGGTCAGTGTAACCGGCATGATCCTGCCCGAGCCCGGCTGCGACGCGCGCAGCCACATCAGTCTGGGTCGCCTTGATACGCTCCATATCGACGTCCTTGCCGCGCACCTGCGTGTAAAGCTGCTGGTAGCGATCGAAACGACCCGCAAAATCATGCACCTGGATCATTTTCGGCCGCCCGATCTGGCCGATCTTTTCAAGGCCGAGCCGATAGCCGGGATCATAAAGCTTCATATAGCCGACAAGGCCGACCAGCCCGCTTTCATTCGCCGCCTTCACGAGTGGCCGCGCTTCCTCGGAGGTAAAGGCCAGCGGCTTTTCGACGATGAAATGTTTGCCGGCCTTGATGGCGGCCTCGACAACCGGGCCGTGATCGAACGTGCAGATGACCACGGCATCGACGGCCGGATCGTCAAGCAGCGCCTGGTATTCCTGATAGCAGGCGGTGACGCCATATTGCGTACTCAGCGTCTCCAGCACCGTCCGGGACAGATCGCAAAGCGCGGCCAGCCGCAACTCCGGAAGCTCGTGAATAACAGGAAGGTGCATCAGCTGCGCGATCTCGCCGCAACCGATCACGCCGACGCCGATCGGCGCTTTGGGGTTGGAAGCCGTCATTGTGAACTCCTTGTCATTCCGGTCACGACTTGACCGCGCCGGCGGTCAATCCGGCGATGAATTGTTTCTGCATGAGCACGAACACGATGATGACCGGCAGCGTCGTCATCGCCAGCGCCGCGAAATAGAGGTTCCACATCGATCCATACTGCTGGAAGATCGCAACGAGGCCGAGTGGTATCGTCTGCAGGGCCGGATCGCGCAGCAGGAGGAAGGCGAGGAAGAAATCGTTCCAGATTTCGATGAAGCCGAAGATCGTCACCAAAGCGAGGCCGGGCCGGATCAGTGGCAGCATGACCTTGCCGAGAATCTGAAGCCGGCTGGCACCGTCGATCCGCGCGGCATCCTCCAGCTCCGCAGGCAAGGACAGAAAGAAGCTGCGCAGAATGAAGATGGACAGCGGAAGGTTGGAAGCCGCGTGGATGATGGCGATGCCGATCCGGCTGTTGACCAGACCGAGATCACGCGCCGTCATGAAGAGCGGGATCGCCATGACCTGCGGCGGTATCAGCATCGCGGCTACGACCAGCGCGAGGATGACGTTGCGACCACGAAACCTGAGGCGCGACAAGGCATAGGCGGCCGGGGTCGCAACCAGCAGCAGAAGCGCAAGTGCCGTTGCCGTCACGACGACGCTGTTGAGGATGCGCGCACCGATGCCCGCAACCCGCCACGCCTCGGTGTAATTTTGCCAGGCAAAGCCTGACGGCAATCCCCACACATTGGCGATGACCTCTTCCTTCGTCTTCAAGGACCCGGAAAGCACCCAGAAGAGCGGATAAAGTGTTTCGACAAGCACAATCGCCAACAGGCCGTAGACGAGAGCCAGCTCACCGATGGAACGGCCGGCGAGCAAGCCCTTCCAGAAGAGGTGACTTGCGAATGGCGGCTGGGCACGGGCGGGGCGAATGGAGCTGTGGTGTTCCATGACTACATCTCCACCTTGCTGCGCCGCATGAGGCCCAGGAGAAGGACGCAGGACAGTGCGACAATGAGAAACAGCGCGTATCCCATGGCGCTGGCATAACCCATATTGCCGTCTTGGAAGGCAATCTTGACCATGTAGGTCATCACCACTTCGGTGGCGTGGTTCGGCCCGCCCTGCGTCAGCACCTGCACGATATCGAAGTTGCGGACGAAGGCACCGGACAGGCCCAGAATGATGTTGATCAGAATGACCGGCATCATGAGTGGCAGGGTAATATGCCTGAAACGCTTCACCGCGCCGGCACCATCGATACGGGCGGCCTCGTAAAGCTCATCTGGTATGGTCTGAAGGCCGGCGAGATAGATGACGGCGTGAAATCCCAGCCATTTCCAGACATCGACGACGATAATTGAATAGAGCGCGATATCGGCATCTCCCAGCCACGACATCTTCAGTGCTGAAAGGCCGAGCCCATCGAGTGCCGCGTTGAGGAGGCCGAACACCGGATTATAGATCCATGACCACAGAAGGCCGGTGGCCGCGAAGGAAAGCGTGACCGGAATGAAAACCGCCGCCCGGATCGGCCCACGCAGGAAAATCGCCCGGTCCAGCAGGATGGCCAGACCAAGGCCCAGCACATTCTTCAAAAGCAGGACGAGGACAACGAAAATCAGATTGTTCTCAAGCGCACCGAGAAACAGCCTGTCACCCAAAAGCTTCGCGTAGTTGGCGACGCCGATAAAAACCGGCGCCGAAAACCCGTCCCACCGCGTCAGGCTGATCCAGAGCCCACGGAGAAACGGCCACAGAAAGAACAGCGAAAACAGGACGGCGGCAGGCGCGAGCATGAAAGCCGCGACCGTCGCGTCATCGTCCCGCCGGATGATCCTCGTTATCCGCGTGCGCATCGCACCCCCCCTTCAGCGCTTGCCAGGGTTCAACACAAGTCCAAGCGTTTCAGTGAGATAGGCGACGCTTTCTCTTGCGCTCTGCTCTGCGGTCTTCTGCGAGGCATCGAGCTCCACGATCGCAAGACCGTCATACCCGGCGTCCAGGAGAACATCGACGAGCCCGCGCATATCGACCACGCCAGCGCCAAGTTCGCTGAACGCGGCGTAGCGCTCGGGGCCGATGAGGCTGTCGTCCACACGCGTATCCTTGAGGTGCATGTATCGCACGGCGGACATGTAGGTCCGCAGCGCGTCTACCGGATCCGAATGGGTCTGCGCCAGATGGGCGGGATCGATGCACAGCCCCGCATGGCGCGTATCCAGCTCATCCATCATCCGGTCGAGCTGTTCGCGCCGCTCGATGAAGGTGTCGAGATGCGGATGGTATACGGTGGCGATGCCAAGATCGGCCGTACGCCGGCCGATATCCTCAAGCGCGCGGCAGAAGGCCTTGTAGTCTTCCGGGAGGTGTTTGTTGCCCGACGCTTCCGACGGCCCCCCGCCGAGCACCAGAACCGGAGCATCGAAACCCTTCAGGATACGCGCAAGAGAAATGAGGCAGGCACGCTCCTGCTCCCACAGCACGGGATTGACGAAGGTCGCGTTCACATAGAGCGAGGACAGGCGGATTCCCAGATCGCTCTGTGCTTCCGAAAGCAGCGCATAGCGCCGCAGGATGTCGGTATCCGTCGTCACACCCGGGGGCGGCAGGTCGCCAAGCTGCATGTATTTGCGGGCGAACTGGTCGGACAGGCTGGTGAAGGCGAGAATTTCAAACCAGCCAAAACCCTCACCCGCAAGAAAATCGAGCGCGGGACGCAAGGGCTGCCCGGTCAGGTCCCAGCTGTTGAGATGATAGCCGATGGAAAAACGTTGGCGCGCAGAACGGGTCATGGTTTTCTCTTTCGAACACACGGGGGATCCGACGCTGCAGAGCGCACGGCAATAGTCGGGGAAATTTCGGCGGCGCGCTGGAGAAGGGCGCGCCGCCGTGCGGCGCCGGCTTAGTCCTTCGGCGGCCAGTTACCTTCGTCGACAAGCGACTTGAACGTCGCCTGCACGCTCTGCGCGGCCTCTTCCGGTGTCGCGGTGCCGCCAACGACACCGGCAATGCCGGATGCCACGGCAGTCGTCACTTCGCTCGGCCAGATCCAGTCCAGGAACTTGATCGTGTTGGGGAACGCGGTGGCGCGCAGATCCTTGGCGTATTGTTCATCGACACCGTCGACACCCTTGATGGACGTCGCGATCGGCTGCTCCGCATCGAGATAGATCTTCGCCACCTCCGGCTTCGTCAGATAGGCGACGAAATCGAGCGCCGGTTTGACCTTTTCCTCCGGGATGGAAGCCGAGAGGCACATGCCGTTATCGGCACCGCCGCCGTGCTTGGCTTCACCCGGCGTTCCCTCCATCTTGGGGAACGGGAAAACGCCCCAGGAGAAGCCCTTCACGTTTTCCTTCAGGGACGGAACCTCCCAGGTACCGCCGTAGTACATGGCGCTCTTGCCGCTGGCGAAGGCGGCGCGCATGCCCTCCATGTCGACGGAGAGAGAATCCTTGGAAAGGATGCCGTCGTCGACCCACTTTTTGATCAGCCGGAAGGCTTCGACGCTGGCAGCATTGTCGAACCCCTCCTTGCTTTCGAGCTGTGCCTGCGTGACCCCGACAGGATCACCACTTGCCTGCGAGAAGGTCTCGAAATACCACATCGGCCACATGACGCTGTTCGATCCCTGATGCAGCAGCGGGATGACGCCCGCTGCCTGCAGCTTCGGCACCGCGGACTTGAGGTCCGCATAGGTCGGCGGCGTGGGAATACCGAGTTTCTTGAAAAGGTCGACATTGTAGAAGATCGTCGAGGTCGACAGCGACGTGATCGGCACGCCATAAACCTTGCCGTTCACATTGAAGGCGCCGAGGCTGGCCGGGTCGACATTTGCGGCGAAGGGCTGGATCTCGTCCGTAATCGGCCGCAAGAGTCCGCGGCGCACATACGCGCCGTTGACCCAATAGGCAGAGCAGGCGATCAGATCCATCTCCTGGCCGGAAAGCTTGGCGGTCATCAGGCGTTGGAGCGACCCCGACTGGGGACCCTGCGCATCCCATTCGACGGCGGAGATTTCGGGATGTTCCTTCAGAAAGCCGGCAACGATTTCTTCGCGGATCTTCGTTTGCACCTCCGGTGTTTCCCGCGGGGCAAGAACGTCGAGGGAGGAACCGCCGAACACCTTCAGCGTAACGCCGTCGGCGCTTGCCGAAGCCGGCAGGAAGGCTGCCGAGAGGCTGAGGGCGACCGCGAGCAGGCGCAAGGCCGACCGGCGGCGGGCGTTTTGGGGAATACGGGCATGAACTGGCTGAGAAAACGGCATAGCGAACCCCTTGTATTGCTACGCTCGGCGCTTGTGCACCGTCGACCATATCGTTGATGGTCATACGAGTAAGGATCAGCTTTTCCATCTTGTCAAGCGCCCATGTGCATCGACCTTTGCAACGACAAAACGCTGATAAATCGCTATAAATAGCGCTTTTTAGCCGATTTCGCGTAAAAAATCTTAGAAAGCTCTTGACTTTGAACCACGGGCCTTGATTGTTTGATTATCAAATAAAAGCCGCCTCAGCGAGCAACAAAGGGAACCTGATCGATGTCACTTGATGTCTTTTCCGCGCACCGCAACGAGCAAGAGGTACGCCTCGACGCGAAAAGGACGGCGATCATCGTGGTCGACATGATCAACGAATTCTGCAAACCGGGCGGAAAAATGGTTCTGCCGGGATATGAGGCGCTCGTTGGACCGCAGCGCGCCATCATCGATGCGGCCCGCTTAAACGATGCGCCCGTGATCTGGATCCAAGACGCTCACCGCCCCGGCATGCGACACGAGCGCGAATGGGCCAAACGCACGCCGCACTGCCTTGAAAACACATGGGCAGTCGAGGTCATCGAGGATCTCGGCGCCCGCCCCGACGAGATTCATGTGACGAAGCGCCGTTACTCGGCCTTCTTCCAGACGGATCTCGATCTCGTTTTGAAAGACATGAAGATCGACCAGCTCGTCGTCTTCGGTGTCGTGACCAACATCTGCGTCCGCTCCACGGTGCACGACGCCTTTTTCAACGGCTACGAAGTCGTCGTTCCTGCGGATGCCTGCGCGGCGACCGGAAAACGGGAGCAGGAAAGTTCACTCTATGACATCGGCACCCATTTCGGCGTCGTCTCGGATTCAAAGGCTGTTGTTGCAGCCCTGAGCGGAGGCGCTACCATCGCCAATCAGATTGCGGCGTGAACCGGTGGGGCAGGACTTGAGCAATATCGAAACGATGGAAGACGAAACGCACGTTGAAACGGGCGTCGAGCAGAGATCGGAGCCGCCGGAACTCGGGCGCGACGAAATTCTGGCCTATGTCGCCCGCACCGGCTATTCGCTGGAGCACCATCCGGCACACATCATCCGCCGGGCACACCAGCGAGCGACGGCCTGCTTTCAGGAAATCATACCGGTCAGCGATGTGACACCGACGCAACTTGCCGCGCTGGTGACTTTGCTGAAGGCCGGCGAGCTTTCGCAAAACCATCTCGGACGCATCAGCCAGATGGATCCATCGACGATCAGCCTTGTGGTGAAGGCGCTCCTGAAGCGCGGCCTCATCGCGCGCAAGCGCTCGGAAACCGACCAGCGCATGACGATGATTACCCTGACCAACCGCGGCGTGCATTACACTCTGCCCCTGCTGGATCAGAGCATGCAGGTCGCGCGTAAGCTTTTGGAACCGCTGACCCCTGCCGAGCAGGCCACGCTTCTCGATCTTCTCAACCGCGTCAGCGGACCGGATCCAACCGAGTAACCCGACGCAGCCTGCCTTGCGCATGGTTGTCACCCGGTTTCTGACCATACCGACAGATTGTAAGGACAAACCATGTCGAATGCTGCCGATCAAGCCGACCGCCTCCTGATCCGAAACCTGGGCGCCGTGCTCACCGGCGAGCTCTCCGCCCCCCTCGCGGACGCGGATACGATCCTTATCGAGAATGGAAAGATCACCGCCGTGGGCCGCGAGGTCAATATCGATGCCAGCGGCGTCAAGCGTGTGATCGATGCCAAAGGCTCTTCGGTCATGCCCGGCATGATCGACAACCATTCCCACCCCGTCATGGGTGACTGGACGCCGCGCCAGAACCAGCTCGGCTGGATCGATTCAACGCTGCATGGCGGGGTGACGACACTGGTCTCCGCCGGCGAGGTGCACCTGCCGGGCCGCCCGCGGGACGTGATCGGCGTCAAGGCGCTGGCGATCACCGCACAACGCGCCTTCGCAAACTTTTCCCCGACCGGCATGAAGGTTCTGGCCGGAGCCCTCATCCTCGAGCACGGCCTCGAGGAGAAGGACTTCAGCGAACTTGCCGATGCCGGTGTCACACTTGTCGGCGAAGTGGGCCTCGGCACGGTGAAGGATGGCACGACGGGCCGCAAGATGATCGCCTGGGCCCGCAAATACGGCATGACGTCGATGACCCATACCGGCGGGCATTCCATCCCGGGATCCTCGCGGATCGGCGCCGACGTCGTGCTGGAAGTGGATGCGGATGTCGCGGCCCACATGAATGGCGGGCCGACCTCCCTTCCCTTCTCCGAACTCGAACTGATCTGCCGGGAAAGCAAGCGTGGACTTGAGATCATCCATAACGGGAACATGAAGGCGGGGCTCTTCGTGCTCGACGTCATCAAAGATGTTGGCGCCCTTGACCGGCTCGTGCTGGGAACGGACGGACCCGCCGGGTCCGGCGTTCAGCCGCTTGGCATGCTGCGCCTCGTGACGATGCTCGCCTCGCTCGGTGGCGTCGCCCCGGAAGTCGCCATCTGCTTTGCGACCGGCAATGTGGCGAACCTGCGCGGCCTGAACGACCGCGGGCGTATCGCACCCGGCCTTGCGGCGGATCTCGTCTTCATCGATCAGGCGATGGGCGGTGGCGGCGATGGCGTGCTCGACAGCATGGCGCTCGGCAATCTGCCCGGCATCGGCATGATCCTCGTGGACGGGGTCCAGCGCACGGCACGCAGCCGCAACACGCCCCCCTCCATTCTTGTGCCG
>NZ_JBLZPH010000103.1:18566-26814 GCF_049199205.1 Shinella sp. M31
CCGAAACGGCGCACCAAGCTCCGGGTGCAGCAAGGCGGCGGCGTGCTCAAGCTCGCCATCCTCACCGACCAGCGCCGCCTTGCCGAAGCTTTCGACTTTCTCCGGGGATACGCCGAGAGCGGCAACCGCCCGCTCCGGCAGGATGCGCCCCAGTGTACGGCCAATCGCCATAAGCGGCGCAAGGTCCTCGACATATCGACCCGAGAAAGGGTTTTCGATAATGGCCACGGAAGCGGCGCGGCGGGTCGACGTGTTCAGCACCTTGCCGCCTTCCGAAAAGGTCTCCTCCATCACCGTCACGATGCGGCGAATCCCCGCGGTTCCGATGTCGCTCATCGCAGGCCGTCCTCCCCCTTGATGTCGCTGGCTTTCAGGCCACCCACACGAGCATGAATGCGCGGACCAGTCGTCATAGCCAGAACGACCACCATTTCATTGGCGCGCGGCGCGTCGTTGATACCGACCTCGATCGCATCGAAGTGGCTGCGAACATAGGATGCGTTGACATGCGTGATCGGGATATCCAGGTGCGTTCCAAGCCCGCCGACTTTCTTCGTGGACGGCACGATCGCCTTCGCGTCTCCCAGCAGCTCGCGCATCGCATAGCCACCGGGATTGTGCCAGAGCGCGGCGTGTTCGAGCTCACCGGCGGCGCCGACAATTGCCCCCTTGCCATATCCCTCGACCACGCCTGGATCACCCCCAAGGGCATCGATGAGCCGCTTGGCCATATCCAGGCCGAGAGGGCGCAGCGCATCCATGAAAGGCGCGATCTCCTCGACATAGCCGCCGGCGAACGGATTCTCGATGACCGCAAGAACGGCCGCCCGCTTGAGCGGGACTGTCGCCGCCGGCCCGCCTTCGTGGAAAATCTCGTCGACCGAAACGACAATCTTGCGTACTTTCACGTCCGCCATATCATGCTCCTAAAACTTGTTAGAGTGGAAACAATTCTATCCGCTCTGGGAAATGTCAAGCCGATGCCGGCAAAATCGTGCGGCCTCGGAAAAAACCGCGAGTTATTGGGCATTACTCATCACATCATCACAAATTTTTGGCCGAGCTTCCGTTCAAAAAACCATTGACAACAAAAAATAGGATGCGCAATCTTTTGTACGACCATCAATGAAATCGGCACCAAAGACCGATGCGATGGAATCGCCTATTGACCATCAGAGGGATTGAACCGTCATGAAGAATTTCACGCAGATTTTGGCAGCCGGCGTTGTGCTCGCTGTATCCGCAATGCCGTCCTTCGCTGCCGAAAAGGTCAATGTCGCCGCCATCTCCGGCTACTTTGCCCAGGGCTTCGGCGTATCGATCGTCGAAGGCTTGAACAAGGCGAAGGCCGATTTCGGCATCGACCTGAAGCTCGTCGATACCGGCAACCGCGCACTCGACTACGAAGAGCAGTTCAGCAACCTCGCCAAGACGGGTGAATACGACCTCATCTTCGTCATGGGCTGGGAACTGGTCGATGCCTTACAAAAAGTCAGCGCCGCCTATCCGAACCAGCGCTTCGTCTTCATTGACGGCGTGCTCGACAGCGACAAGATCATCTACGCCAGCTTCGCCGAGGAACAGGGATCGTTCATTGCCGGCGCGCTTGCCGCACTGGTGGAAAATCTCGGACCCGAATTTGAGAAGATCGGTGACGGCAAGGCCATCGGCTTTGTCGGCGGTCGCGACATCCCCGTCATCCGCAACTTCCTCGGCGGCTACGAACAGGGCGCGAAATATGCCGTTCCGGACGTGAAGGTGAACTCCGTCTTTGCGGGCACTTTCGACGACCCGGCAAAGGGCAGCGAACTCGCCATGGCGCTCTACGGCCAGGGCACCGACATCGTCTACAATGTCGCCGGCCCGACCGGTGAAGGTGTGATGCAGGCCAGCGCCGCCGCCGACAAGTACTCGCTTGGCGTCGATGTCGACATGTGCTCCAGCGCGCCGGGCAACGTTCTCGCCAGCATGTTGAAGCGCGGCGACATCGCGGTCTATTCGATCATCAAGGACGAGGTCGAAGGCAAGCCGGTCAAGGCGGGTGTGCGCACGTTCGACCTCGCCTCGGGCGGTGTCGAAGTGAAGCTCTGCGAAGACGTTGCCGCCAAGCTGCCGGCCGAGATTCCGGCCAAGCTCGAGGAAATCCGCAAGGAAGTCGTCGACGGCAAAATCGCGATCACCAAGGCAAAATAAGGCTTGAGCCGGCGGACGGGACGGGAGAACCTGCCCTGTCCGCCATTGGAAGCCCCGCCCCTTTTCCCTTGAAAGGCTACCGGTCGGCGCAAGCCCGGCTGCACGCCTGTTACGATCGCTTGAAACATGACTTTTGCTGTCGAACTTAAAGGCATCACGAAACGCTTCGGCGCCTTTACGGCCAATTCCGGCATCGACCTTGCCGTTCGGCAAGGCGAGATTCACGCCATTATCGGCGAAAACGGTGCAGGCAAGACGACGCTGATGAATGTGCTTTTCGGCCTGTTGCAGCCGGATGAAGGCACGATCTCGATCAATGGCAAGACCATGGCGATCGACAGTCCCGCCGTCGCCATCAATGAGGGCCTCGGCATGGTGCACCAGCACTTCAAGCTCGTGCCCTCGCTGACGGTTGCCGACAATATTTTCCTCGGCATGGAAATCCGCCGCAGCGGATTGATCGATCGCGCTGCGCAGGTCGAGCGTACACGTGCTCTATCGCAAAAATTCGGCCTGAAGGTCGATGCCCAGGAGCGCGTCGCTGGTCTTTCCGTCGGCATCGAACAACGCATTGAAATTCTCAAGGTTCTCGCCCGCAACGCGCGCACCATCATTCTTGACGAACCGACAGCCGTGCTGACGCCGCAGGAAAGCCGCGACCTTTTCGAGACGCTGCGCAGCTTTGTCGACGACGGTATGACCGTCATCTTCATTTCCCATCACCTCGAAGAGGTCATGGCCGTTTCAGATATCATCACCGTTCTCCGCGACGGGCGCGTGGTTGCGACCCGCCCCAAGCAGGAGCTCACCAAACGCGAGCTCGTGCGGCTAATGGTCGGCCGCGATGTCAGCTTCGACCGCCGCCCGCGCGAGGCAACGCAGGGTGAAGCCGTCCTAGAGGTCAACGAGCTCTGGGCACGCGACGACCGCCGCCTTGCCGCGCTGAAATCCGCCAGCTTCTCCGTTCGTGCCGGCGAGATCGTCGGCATTGCCGGCGTTGCCGGAAACGGCCAGACCGAGCTTGCCGAAGTGCTCTCGGGCCTGCGAGAGGCAAGCCATGGCAGCGCAAAGCTTCACGGCCAGGAGATCGCCGGCCGCTCGCCCGCCGAAATCCGCGCCCGCGGACTGGCGCATGTTCCCGGCGATCGCCTTGCCCGCGGCGTCGATCGCAATGCCTCGCTGTCGACGAACATCCTGATGGGCCGCCAGAGAAAAGCGCCTTTCGCGAAAAACGGCATCATCAACTGGAGCGCCGTTCAGGACGAGATGCGCGCCCTGATCAAGCGCTTCGACATCCGCGCGCGCGGTCCGAAGGATGTGGCGAGAAGCCTGTCCGGCGGCAATATCCAGAAGGTCGTGCTGGCGCGTGAGTTCACCGCCGGCGGCGACATGCTCCTGATCGACCAGCCGAGCCGCGGCGTGGACATCGGCGCGCAGGAAGCGATCCACGACGAGATCATGCAGCAGCGCGCGGAAGGCCGCGCGATCCTCCTCATCTCCACCCAGCTCGACGAATTGAAGGCGCTCGCCGACCGCATCATCGTGATGTTCGAGGGGCGCATCATGGGCACCGTCGAGGGAAATGCCATGGATGAAGACACGATCGGCCTGATGATGGCCGGCGTGGATCCATCAGACGTGAAGGAACACGAATGAAAACGGCCCTCTTGCCAGATGGCCTGGCCCGCACTCTCGCCGGGCAGGTCCTTGCCTTCGCCGTCGCGCTGTCGCTCGGCGCCGCGATCATCCTGCTGATCGACGAGAACCCTGTAACGGTGTTCATGACGCTGATGCGCGGCGCCTTTGGCGATGCCGAGAAAATCGCCGGGACCCTGTTGCAGACGACACCGATCCTGATCTGCGGCATCGCCGCCTGCATCGGGCTTCGCGGCGGCATGTTCAATGTCGGCATCGAAGGCCAGCTTTTCCTGGGCGGTTTCGCGGCCGCTTGGGTCGGCTTCGCCTTTGCGCTCCCGCCGGTCCTGCATGTCGTCGTCGCCATCGCCTGCGCCGTTCTTGCCGGCGCCGCCTGGGTCGCGATCCCCGCCTTTTTCCGCGTTCGCTATGGCACCAACGAAGTGGTCTCCACGATCCTCGCCAATTACATCGCGATCCTGCTCACCTCCTATTTCACGATCTTCCTCTTCAAGCGACCGGGCGGATGGTCGGAAACGCCGCCAATCCTGCCTACGGCCTATCTGCCGGAGCTTTTCAGCTTCTCGCGACTGAACATCGGCCTGCTGATCGGCCTGTTCCTGGCGGTCGCCACCGCCGTTTTCTTCCGCTGGGCCTCGACTGGTTACGCGGTGACGATGGTCGGCTCCGCACCGAAATTCGCGGAGTATGGCGGCATTAACGTTCGCAAGGTCGGCTTCGGCGTGCTCCTCGCCTCCGGCGCGGTGGGTGGCCTTGCCGGCGGCGTCGAAACGCTCGGTGTGCACCACCGCTTCATGGAAGGCTTCGCTCCCGGTTTCGGCTTCGACGGTCTGATTGCGGCTCTTCTCGCCAACGGATCACCGATCGGCACGATTTTCACTGCCCTGTTCTTCGGGGCACTCAGAGCCGGATCCTTGCTGCTTGAAGTCGATACGACGGCCTCGCGCGAGATCATCACCGTCATCCAGGCCCTGATCATTCTTGCGGTCTCCGCGGACCTTATGATGCGCCGGCGCGGCGATCGCACGGGAGAGCGTCGATGGAAGTTCTAAGCACCATTTTCAATGTCGCGCTGATCGTCGCGACGATCCGCACCACGGCGCCGATCCTTCTGGTCGCCCTGGGTGGCTCCTTCACCACCAAGGCAGGCATCTTCAACATCGGGCTTGAAGGGCAGATGCTGATCGCCGCCTTCTTCGCGGTGCTCGGCTCGATCTGGACCGGCTCCTCCCTGGGCGGAATGGTGATCGGCGTTGCGGCAGCGCTCGTCTTCGCCCTGGTCTTCGCAGTGCTGGTCATCAGCTTCCGCGCCAATGAGGTGGTGGTTGGCTTGGCACTCAACATTCTTGCCGGCGGCATGACCATCTCGCTGATGAAGGCTATCTTCGGCACGCGCGGATCGATCGTCGGCCGCGGCATCGTCGGTCTGCCGAAGGTGCAGATTCCGGGCGCCCGCGATATCCTCGGGCCATACGCCCAGTTGATCTCCGGCTACACGCCGCTGATCTACGTGGCGTTCATCGCCGTGCCCCTCCTCATCCTCATCTATAATCGCACGCGTCTCGGCCTCTATATCCGTGTTGTCGGCGAAAAGCCGGAAGCTGCCGAAGCGCTCGGCATTTCGATCGCCAAGGTCCGCTATACCGCCGCGCTGCTCTGCGGCCTGCTCGCGGGACTTGCGGGTGCGCATATGTCGCTCGGCTACATCACGATGTTCACGGAAAATATGTCCTCCGGGCGCGGCTTCATGGCTGTCGCGATCCTGATCTTCTCGGGCGGCGATCCCTTGCGCGTGCTGGCGGGATGCCTGCTGTTCGGCTTTGCCGACGCACTGTCGCTGCGCCTGCAGACCTTCGGCTTCCCGTCCTATCTGGTGCTGGCGGTACCCTATACCGTCGCTCTGACCGCACTGTTTGCCCTCTCCTGGAAGGCACGGCCGAAGCTCATCCGCGAAACCATGGAGACAATGCAGCGCGCGTTCTCCGTTCATCCGGCGAAATCCGAAACGCCGGGCACCCGATCCAACCGTTCCTGATCTCCACATTAATCGAAGGCTTGTCATGCAACGCATCATCCTCGACGTCGATTCCGCTGGCGATGATATTCTCGCCGTTCTCTTCGCCGCCGCCCACCCCGATATCAAGCTGGAGGGTATCACGACGGTAACCGGAGCCGCCGGCCCGATCACGCAGGTCACCAATGTCGTGCTCAACACGCTCTCGCTGGCCGGCCGCGACGACATTCCCGTCCATGCTGGCGCCTGGCGTCCGATCGTCGGCAATTCCAAGGCCGATATGGAGGCCCCGGTCCATTTCGAAAAGCGGTTGACCGCCCGCTTCGGCGACCGACTGAAAACGTTCAATCCTCCGGCCCCAATACCGAAACGTGCGGCAACGCAGGGCCATGCCGTCGATTTCATCATCGAGACGGCCAAGGCGCATCCGGGCGAATTGACCCTCGTCACGACAGGCCCGACGACCAATGCCGCCATGGCCATTCTGCAAGAGCCGGCACTGCCTTCGCTCCTCAAGAACATGCTGGTCCTGGGTGGCAATTTTTCAACGCCCGGCAACATGACGCCGCTGTCGGAATACAACATCTGGGCGGACCCGGAAGCCGCTCGCATCGTGCTCAATGCCGATTGCCCGAAAATCCTCGTGCCGCTCGATATCTGCGAAGACAACCGCGTCGCCGACAGCATGCTGACGCGTGACGATCTCGCAGACATGGCCAACGTCTCGAAGGACAATGCCGTCGTCGACATGATCCGCGAGGTCTTCCCGATCTATATCGATATCTGGCGCGAATTCTTCGGTCTCGTCGGCTTCCCGATGGACGACGTCATCACCGTGGCGCTCGCCATCAACCCCGATCTCGTCACCACCACCGCCCCGCTGTTTGCCGATGTCGTGATCGAAAAGGGCATCGCACGCGGCCAGACCGTCGCCTATCGCGGACACCAGATCCTGCCCGGCGGCGATGGCCCGAAAACCACCCGGATCGGCACGGGCCTCGACGGTCGCCGCTTCCTCGACATGTTCAAGACGACAATGGCGCGCTACGGCCGCCCCGCAGCCTGAAGGATCAGACCCATGGCCACTCCTATCCTCTACGACTGCGACCCCGGTCATGACGACGCCATCGCGCTTGTCATGGCGCACCGCTCGCCGGAAATCGAACTTCTCGGCGTCACGACGACCTGCGGCAATGCCGAACTCGAACGCACGACGGCCAATGCCATCCGTGTTCTCGACTTCCTGGGCGCAACCGACGTGCCTGTTGCCGCCGGCTGCGCCCGCCCGCTTGCCCGCCCCCTGGTTCTCGGCACAGCCGATGGCCCGAGCGGGATGGACGGTTCTCCCTATCTTCCGGAGCCGAAGCGCGGCCCCATCGCCCAGCATGCTGTCGATTTCCTGGCAGAGAAGCTGGCCGCCGCTGCCGAACCCATGACCGTCGTTGCTACGGGGCCGCTCACCAATATCGGCCTGCTCGTGTTGAAGCATCCCGACGTCCTGCCTAAGATCAAGGAACTGATCTGGATGGGCGGCGTCTTCTATCGCAAGAGCGAGATCATCACGCCGACGGAATTCAACGCCTTCTGCGATCCGGAATCGCTGAAGATCGTGCTCGACAGCGGCGTGCCGATAACGATGGTCGGTCTGGATGTCACCATGCAGGTGCTGATCGAGGCCGAACAGTATGAGGAGCTTGGCAAGATCGATACGCAGCTCGGCAAGCTGGTGATGGACTGGCTGCAGTTCTATGAGAAACTGCACCGCAACTCGATGGGTGTCGGCGGCGCCATGCACGACCCGCTCGCGCTCGCCCTCGTAATCGATCCCACGCTGGTGCGCACCAGACCCGTTCACATCGGCGTCGACCTCAATGGCACCTACACATTCGGCGCGACCGTTGCCGATTTCTGGAAGGAGCGCGGTGAGCCGGACAATGCGCGCATTGCCTATGAGGTGGATGCCGACCGCTTCTTCAAGCTGATGTTCGATCTCCTGAGGTGACACCGTCACGGACATCAACATGGAGGTAAGAGCATGACAGGGCTGGTTCTCAAGGATATCCGCAAGTCCTACGGCGCGGTGGATGTGATCCACGGCATCGATCTCGACATCAAGCAGGGCGAGTTCATCGTCTTCGTCGGCCCGTCCGGCTGCGGGAAGTCGACGCTGCTGCGCATGATCGCCGGCCTCGAGGAGATCACCGGCGGCGACATGACGATCGACGGCGAGCGCGTCAACGACGTGCCGCCTTCGAAGCGCGGCATCGCCATGGTCTTCCAGTCCTACGCGCTCTACCCCCACATGACCGTCTACGACAACATGGCCTTCGGCATGCGCATCGCCGGCGAGAGCAAGGAGGAGATCGACCGCCGCGTGCGCTCGGC
>NZ_JBLZPH010000103.1:26839-43746 GCF_049199205.1 Shinella sp. M31
CGCATCGCCGGCGAGAGCAAGGAGGAGATCGACCGCCGCGTGCGCTCGGCCGGCGAAATCCTCCAGCTCACGAAATATCTCGACCGCCTGCCCAAGGCGCTCTCGGGCGGCCAGCGCCAGCGCGTCGCCATCGGCCGCGCCATCTGCCGCAATCCGAAGGTCTTCCTGTTCGACGAGCCCCTGTCGAACCTCGATGCGGCCTTGCGCGTCGCGACCCGCATCGAGATCGCCAAGCTCAATGAGCAGATGGCTGATACGACGATGATCTACGTGACACACGACCAGGTGGAGGCGATGACGCTCGCCGACCGCATCGTCGTGCTCTCGGCCGGTCATATCGAGCAGGTCGGCCCGCCGCTGGAGCTCTACGAGCGACCGGCCAACCTGTTCGTCGCCCGCTTCATCGGCTCACCGGCGATGAACATCATCCCGGCGAAGATCACGGCGGCCGGTGCCGCGACCTCGGTCGAGCTGACGGGCGGCCGCGTCTCCAGCGTCGATATCCCGACGGCCGCCTCCGAAGTCGGCAAGACCGCAAGCTTCGGCGTGCGGCCGGAGGACCTGCAGATCACGACAGGCGAGGATTTTCTCTTCGAAGGCACGGTGTCGATCGTCGAGGCGCTCGGCGAGGTGACGCTGCTCTATATCGACGGCCTCGTTGCCAACGAGCCGATCATCGCCAAGATCCCCGGCATCCTCGATGTCAAGCGTGGCGAGAAGGTGCGCTTCACGGCAGACAAGACCAAGTTGCACCTGTTCAATGCGGCAGGGCGGAGCTATCTGCTTGCCCCCGCTTGAGGCAATGTAAACACGCGGTGGCAAGGATGAGGCGCGAGAATCGAGAGCGTTTGGCATGATCTTCGACTACTGCGTTATCGGAGGTGGTATTGTCGGCCTCGCAACTGCCATGCGGCTTCTCGAAACCATGCCGGGCAGCAGTCTCGTTGTCCTTGAAAAGGAAAATCAGCTCGCGAAGCATCAGACCGGGCACAACAGCGGCGTCATCCATGCCGGCATCTACTACCCGCCGGGCAGCCTGAAAGCAGAGCTTTGCCGCAAGGGCGCTGTGGCAACCAAAACATTCTGTGCTGAAAATGGCATCCGTTTCGATGTTTGCGGCAAGCTCCTCGTCGCGACATCCGCTGCCGAAGTTGTGAGAATGGAGGCACTCTACGAACGCTCGAGACAAAACGGCATCGAGGTTGCAAGGGTTGGTGCCGAGGAATTGAAAGAGCGGGAACCGAATGTCCGTGGTCTGGGCGCACTTCTCGTTCCCTCGACCGGCATCGTCGATTATTCCGAAATATGCCGCGCCATGGGCCGTCGTGTCGAAGCCCTGGGCGGCGAAATCCACTTGTCGACCCGGGTATCCGGCATCCGCGAGACAGAAGTCGCCGTCGATATAGATTGCGAAGGCAAGCGCTGGCAGGCGAAAAAACTAATCGTGTGCGGCGGGCTGCAATCGGACCGGCTGGCGATGTCGGCCGGCCTGTCGATCGACCATCGCATCATCCCCTTTCGCGGCGAATACTATCGCCTCCCTCCCGACAAGAACGCCATCGTCCGCCACCTCATATACCCCATCCCCGACCCGGCCTTGCCGTTTCTGGGTATACATCTCACGCGCATGATCGATGGCGGCGTGACGGTTGGGCCGAATGCGGTCATCGGTTTTGCGCGCGAGGGGTATCCGCGCCTTTCCGTCGATCTTTCCGACACGGTCGATATCATGCGCTTTCCCGGCTTCTGGAAAACCGCGTTTTCTCATCGAAAGTCGGCCCTTCAGGAATTCCGAAACTCCTTCTGGAAGGCCGGATATCTGAAGGAATGCCAGAAGTATTGCCCAAGCCTCGACCTGAGCGACCTTCTTCCGTATGAGGCCGGTATCCGCGCGCAAGCGGTGCACAAGGACGGCACCCTGATCCACGACTTCCTTTTCGCCAAAACGGACCGGATGCTGCATGTCTGCAACGCCCCGTCCCCCGCGGCCACTTCGGCCTTGCCGATCGCAGAAATGATCATCGCGCGCATGGCGGCCCGCTAGGCAGGCAGCCGAAAGCCCGTCGGCTATCGCATCATCGCCGGCACATTGCCGCCATCGACCGTGATCACGGCCCCTGTCGAGGTGCGGGCCGTGGCAAGGTGAAGGACAGCATTGGCGACGTCGTTTGCGGTGACCTCACGCTGAAGCAGGTTGCCGCGCATGTAGACCTCGGGTGTGACGCCGCGTGCTTGGGCCCGCTCCTCGACCATTGCATCGGTCATGAGGCGCGTTCTGATCCGGTCGGGATTGACGGCGTTGACCGTAATCCCGTCCGCGGCATGTTCCAGTGCATATTGGCGCATCAACGCCATCAAGGCCGCCTTGGAGGTGCCATAGGGGCCAAAGTCCGATCCCGGATTGACCGCCTGTTTGCTGACATTGAAAACGATCGAACCACCGGTCTTCTGCTTGCGCATCACGTTCACCGCTGCGCGAGCGATATAGTGGTGGCTCCAGAAATTCAGGTCGAAGGCGGCCTTGAAAGTGCTGTCTGCAACATCGAGCAGTGCGCCCTGGAAAGCCGCTCCGGCATTGGAGACCAGAATATCGATCCCGCCATAGGTCTCGGCCACCTTTGCGATCGCGTCAACGGCCGCTTTCTCATCCGTCAGGTCGCAGGCAACCGCAAGCGCGCCGAGACGCCGCGCCTCGCTCTCGGCACGGTCGGCGTCGACATCGATCAGGGCAACTTCCGCGCCCTGTGCCCGGAGCGCTTCCGCGACCGCAAGCCCGAGGCCGCCGGCTCCGCCGGTGACAACCGCGACCTGGCGTGTCAGGGGCTTCTCGACCTGCTTGGCCAGCTTTACCTGCTCCAGAGACCAATATTCGATATCGAACAGGTCTTCTTCGGAAAGCGCCTCGAACCTGTCGATCCCCTCGGCGCCTCGGATAACCTCGATGGTGGCTTCGGCAACGTCGGCGCATATCCGCGCCGCCTTCTGCGTCGGGCCAGCAGCAAACAGGCCGATACCCTCTATGTAGAAGACACGCGGCATTGGATCGAGCATTGTCTTGCCGCCGCCGCAACGGGCATTGTTGCGCTCGAAATAGGCCTTGTAGTCGGAGATGTAGGCCGAGACCGCAGCCGTCACTTTCTCGCCCCACGTTTCAAGCTCGTTGGCCTGCGGCGCCGGAAGCGCGATGCCAAACCGCTTGATATGGATGACATGTTCGGGCGTCGCATTCCCGCGTCGAACGAGATCCGCGACATTCGGCGCGCCGCAGAAATCCAGGATGCGATCGTTGGCGCGATGTTCGAGCACGAAGCGCCGGAAACGCCCGTCCTCCGGTCCCGGCAGCGCGATCGCGCCGCGCAGGATCGGCGCGATATCGGAAACGGATGCAAGCGACTCCGCCTTTGCAACGAAGCGTCCGAACGGAGAGGTTTCGCCCTCGGCAATGCGCTTTTCCGCCCGGTCAATGGCCGCGATCATGTTCTCGTAAGCTTCGCGCGGATCGTCTGACCAGGTGAAGATGCCATGCTTCAACAGGATCATGCCGGGTGCATCCGGTCGCTTGGAAAACGCTTCGAGGCAGGCCTTTGAAAGATCGAAGCCCGGCATCACATAGGGCACGATGATCATCTCGGGAAACAGGTCGCGGATGATTGCTTCGCCCTTCGGCTGGTTGGTCAGGGCGACGATCGCATTGGCATGGGTGTGATCGACATGCTTGAACGGCAGGATGGCGTGAAGGATTGCCTCGACCGACGGGTTGGGTGCAGCAGGGTCGAGCAGAAGACGACGCTGTAGCATGACCATATCGTCATCGCTCAGCGTCTCGTACGAAACCATGGCCTTCAGCGGCGCAAGGCGGAGCGCGGGAAGACCCGCGGGCTCGATCTTGCCCATGTCCCAGCCGCTGCCCTTGACGCAAAGAACCTCGACCGGCGTACCGTCATGATCGATCAGCGTGGTCTTGACCGACGTATTGCCACCCCCATGCAGCACCAGCTGCGGCACCGAGCCGAGAAGGCGTGTCGTGTAGGTGCGGATTGCAACGTCACGGTCGACGCCTGCCTGCTCATAGGCACCGACGACTGCATCAAACTCCGCTTGCGACCATTTCGACTGCATAAGAACTCCCTTGCGGGCGACATGTGCGCCCTGTCAGCGGGGCAAAGCCGCAACGCGCCATCCCCAAATTAGCTCGAGTTACAATTGCCATCATATTATGACATTAGTCAATGCGCCATATCGCATGGTTGATCGACTCCGCAATTCGTGTCAGTCAATCGCAGAGACCTCACTGGAAACGCTTCATGAAACGGGACGACCTCGCGCCGACTGCGCAACCAACTCCGGCGGAATTCGACGACGCCGTCGTGTGGGCGACGTGGCTCTATTACGAGGATCAACTCACCCAGAACGAGATCGCCAAACTTCTGGGCGTTTCGCGTGCGACCATCGTCAATTACCTCCAGGAAGCACGCAAACGCGGGATCGTCCGCATCCTGATGAATGCGGAGGTCGCCACGCGCACGGACATTTCCCGCAGGCTTGCGGAAAAGTACGGCCTCGAACAGGTCATGGTGCTTCCAGGTACGGAGGAGAAAAGCCAGACAGCGATGCTCAAGGCGCTCGGCGCCGGCGGCGCCCGCCTGATCGAACGCCTGACGAAGCCCGGCGATACGATCTGCGTTTCCTGGGGACAGACGGTTCTCGCCGTCGCGGAAGCCCTCGAACTGCCGCGTCCGCTCGACGGGCTGAGCGTGGTGCAGGTCACCGGCGCATCGACCGGCAACAAGGCATTCTCGGCTGAATTCTGCACCGCCATCATGGCGCGCAATATGGGCGCCGTCAGCGTCAATATGGTGGCTCCCGCGGTGTTGAGTTCGGCAGGATTGCGGGATGCGCTGATGGCCGAACCGGTGCTGCGCCGCCAGTTCGAACGCATAGGCCAGGCCGATCTGATCGTCTTCGGCGTCGGCGCGCTTGGACCCGACAGCACGATGCGCATCGCCGACGTCACAGACAATACCGAGATCGATGCATATGCCGCAGAAGGCGCGGTCGCGGTGCTCATATGCCGGTTCCTCGACAATGCGGGCCAGCAGATCACCCGCGATTTCGACAGTCGGGTCATCGGCATCGAGCTTGACGAGTTGCGCAGACTGCCGCGCCGCCTGTGCGTGGCCGGCGGCGCCAACAAGACGGACGCGATCCGCGCCGTCCTGAAGGGTGGTTATGCCACCCATCTCGTCACCGATATGGCGTCTGCCGAGCAGCTGCTGCAAGGCTAGGGCGACGGCAGGCGCCGCCCTATGAGCCGCTGTCATGCAGCCTTGCGCGGCGCGCTGTTCATGAAGGCCAGCGTTTCATCGAACGAGCGGATGCCCGCATCCGAACCCAGACCGGTGGCGACGAGCGCGGCACTCGCCTGCGCAAAATTCAGCGCGGTGATCAGGTCCATCTTGTGGTGAAGCGCCGTGATGTAGCCGGCATCGAAGGCGTCGCCGCAGCCGGTCGTGTCGACCACCTCGATTTCGAAAGCCCGCTCGCGCACGACGGCGCCCGCCGCATCCATGAAGCAGACGCCATCTCCCCCGAGCGTGAAGACGCAATGCTTCACACCGCGATCGAGGAAGAACCGCCCCGCGCTTTCGACATCGGCCGCACCGGAAATCTGCTTTGCCTCCTCGATGGACGGCATGAAATAATCGATATGCGGGAACAGCGGCTCGATGAGGCCGAGCGTACCGTCATTGGCGCCGAGCAGGTCGAAGGTCGTAATGCGCCCACGTTCCTTGGCTGCGGCGAGCAGCCTGCGGCTCGGTTCGCCGTCGAGTTTTGCCAGAAGCCCCGTACCGCCGAGATGCACGATCGGCGCGGCCAGCACCGCATCGAGGCGCTCGGCAGGAACGTCGAAATGGTCGGATGCGCCGCGGGCATGAAGCGCAGGACGATCGCCGTTGCGGCGAATGTTCAGGATGGTGGCTGACGTCGGCACGCCCTTGAGACGCTGCATTTCCGTGGTATCGACACCGAAGCGCTGCAAGGTGGCCAGAACGAAATCGGCCTTTTCATCCTCACCCACGGCGCCGACCGCCAGGCAATTCAGTCCGAGCTTCGCCAGATCGACGACCGTTCCACCCGCCGTGCCGGCAACGGTCAGACGGATTTCGTCGATGAAATCGACATTGCCGCCCTCCGGTATCGCATCGACCGGCCGGCCGAGCACGTCCAGAATGTAAAGCCCGACGACGGAAACATCATGAGCCACGAAAACCTCCCATTTTCAAATATGTTCACCCGCGGTTGCGCAGTGTGAAGATCGTGCCGGCGATAAGGATGAACAGGCCGACGATAAAGAGCTGCAACGTGCTGGGAATGCCGACGAAGATCAGGACGTTGCTGACGAGGGTGATGAGCAGCACACCGAGGAGCGTCCCGACCACCGAGCCGGATCCGCCCGTGATGCGCGCACCGCCCAGCACCACCGCCGCGATGATTTCGAGCTCCATGCCGGCGAGATCGAAGGGGTTCGCCAGCCGGTTGCTCGCGACATGGACGACACCGGCGACGCCGGCCAGCAGGCCCGCATAGGCGAAGACGAAGACGCGCACGGTGAACAGCTTGATGCCGAGCCGCTCGGCGATCTGCGGGTTGCCGCCGACCGCAAAGATGGCACGCCCCATCAGGGTCCGCTCGAGGATGAACCACGTCACGAGGGCGGCGACGGCAAGCACCAGCACCGTTGCCGGCAAGGCCGAGGCGACCCCATTCGACGAGACATGCGTGTAAAGCGATGCCTTGCCCAGGCTGTCCATCGCCGCCGGAATGTTCATGAACAGCGCGGTGCCGACAAAAGTCAGCAGGAAGCTGCGATAGACGTATTGCGTGCCGATCGTGACGATGAGCGATGGCGCGCTGAGCTTGTGAACCAGAAGGCCATTCAGCGCGCCGAGCCCTGCACCGCCGGCTGCGGCGATGACGAGAATGGCCACCAGCGGCATGCCCGGCGCAACATTGATGACGAGCATCGTCAGCGCATACATGACGAATGCGGCAATGGCGGTGAACGAGACGTCGATACCGCCGGCTGCCAGAACGACCAGCACGCCCATCGCGAACAGACCACGCACGACGGAGGCGCGCAGGATATCCACCAGATTGCTCATCTGCAGGAAATCGGGATTGGCGATGATGACGACAACGCATGTCGCCACCACGAGCATGAGCGTGAACAGTTCCGGGCGCGCACCCAGAATGTCCCACAATCGCCGACCGAGGCTCCGTTGCTGATCCCTTACACCGGAAACGGAAATCGCGTCGCTCATCAGATAGTTTCCTTCGTATGTCCGGCCATGGCGCGGTAGATGCTGTCCTCATCGAGGGACACGGCACTGTCGTCGGAAATGATCCGGCCCTGGCGCATGATGAGGATGCGGTCGCAGTTCTGCAGCAATTCGGGCAGGTCGTCGCTGATGATGATGACCGACATGCCGCCGTCGGCGAGCCGCTGGATGATGCGGAAGATCGTGTCCTTCGACCCGACATCCACCCCAACCGTCGGGCCATGCAGGATCAACAGCCGCGGATCGATCGTCAGCCAGCGGCCGATGAGGACGCGCTGCTGATTGCCACCCGAAAGGGACTGGACCGGCGCGGAGACGTCGGGCGCGACGATCTGGAGGTCGCGCACGCTTTCCTCGGCGGTGCGGCGCGCCCGGCCGGCGCTGATGATGCCGAAGGCATTCTTCAGGCGATCCAGGATCGGCAGCGTGATGTTGTCCTGGATCGGTTTTTCCAGGAACAGGCCTTCGGTCAGCCGGTCTTCCGGCACGTAACCGATGCCGTGGCCGATCGCTTCAGCCGCCGACTGTGGCGCAATCGTCTTGCCGTCCAGCCGGATCGTGCCATGGGAGGCGGGGGACACGCCGGCCAGCGCGAGTGCAAGCTCGTTCCGGCCGGAATCGAGCAGGCCGGTAATGCCGAGAATTTCGCCACGACGGACTTCAAAACTCGCATCCGCAAACGCGGTGCCCTTGGAAAGGCCGTCTACCTTCAGCAGCACATCACCCAGTTTCGGATCGGTGCGGTAGCGCGTCTCGCTGATTTCGCGCCCGGTCATCCAATGGCTGAACTCGGCCTTGCTGTGCGTAGCGACGTCCAGCTCGGTCACCTTCACGCCATCACGCATGATGACGGCTCGCCCGCCGATCTGCTTGCATTCGTCGAGCTTGTGCGTGACGAAGAGCACGGCAACACCGCGCTCCTGAAGGCGCGCGACGACCTTGATCAGGTTCTCGACCTCCTGCCGGGTGAGCGAGGTGGTCGGCTCGTCCATGATCACCAGCCGCGCATCGGATGCGATGGCCCGCGCGATGGCGACGAGCTGGCGGGTGGCGAGCGGCAGCGTATCCGTGCGCCGCGTCAGAAAGCTGCGGTCCGTCGGCAGATGGACGTCTGCCAGCGCCCGGCGCGCCGTCGCGTGCAGCGTGGCAAGATCGAGGCGCCGGGCAAGGCGCCCGGAAGACGCCACAAGCTGCTCCGTGAAGGCAACGTTTTCGGCGACCGAAAGATTGGGAAGCAGGGAGAGATCCTGATAGACCGTCTCGATACCGGCGCCCAAAGCGCCGATCGCGCCGAGATCGCCGGCAACGGCACCGGCCGGCTTGCCGTCTATCAGGATTTCACCCTCGTCGGCCTTTTGAGCACCCGAGAGGATCTTGATCAGCGTGCTCTTGCCGCAGCCGTTCTCTCCCATCAGATGGTAGATCTTGCCGGCCTCGATGGTCAGGCTGACATCCTTGAGGGCGCGCACGCCGCCAAAGGATTTTTTGACGTTCCTGATCTCGAGGAAGGGCGGTTTATCGGCCGATGCTGAGGGCGTGACGGCATTCATCGAGAAATCCTGAACGGCTAAGACTGGAAGGCGCGGCAATGCGGACGCGGCGACATGGGCCGCCGCGTCCGTATACGATCTTAGAACGGGTAGTTCTTGTAGTTGGACTTATCGACATCAACCCAGGCCTGGCCCTGGATGATGATGCCCTTGCCCGCACCCTTCGTGACGGTCATCTTGTTGTAGCCGGTCACGCCGAGGTCCATGCCGTCCTTGATCTCTTCGCCCTTCAGGACGAGATCGGCGACCTTGTTCATGACATAGCCGGCATCCTTCGGATCCCAGAAGAAGATCTGGTCCACGGCACCGGTTTCAAGATACGGGCCGGTGTCCTTCGGCAGGCCGAGACCGTAGACGCAGGTCTTGTCCTGAAGACCGGCTTCCTCGACCGCACGGCCGATGCCGATGACGTCGATGGCGGAAGAGCCCTGGAAGCCCTTGATGTCAGGGTACTTGCGCAGGATTTCCTTGGCCTTTTCATAGGCGCGGTTGGCGTCGTTGAAGGATTCGTTCTTCTCGGCAACCAGCTCCATTTCCGGATACTGCTTGGCATTTTCCGCACCGGCATCGACCCACTGGTTGTGCGTGAGGCTGCCGAGCGAGCCGACGAAGCTCGACCACTTGCCGGACTTGCCCATGCACTCGGCCAGCTTTTCGTTGATGCGCGCACCGAAGGCCTTGTTGTCGAAGGCTTCGATGTCGACATCGGTGTTCACGAGGCTGTCGCCTTCGTGGGTGATGACCTTGATGCCGCGCTGGGAAGCACGGCGCAGAACACCTTCGAGAGCCGAGGGGTCCATGGGAACGACGGCGATTGCCGAGACGTTCTTGGCGACCAGGTCTTCGATGATGCGGGTCTGCTGGGCAGCATCCGCCTTCGCCGGGCCGATCTGGCTGGCGTCGACGCCCGGATTGTCCTTGCCATAGGCATCGACACCCTCGTTCATGCGGATGAACCAGTTTTCACCGGTCACCTTCACCACGGTAACGATCGTCGGCTTGTCTTCGGCGTGCGCCGCGCCGATTGCCATGAGGCCTGCCAGCATGGTGCCGGCTGCGAGTTTCGAGATCATGCTCATACGTCTCCTCCGTTTAAGTGAGCAAATTCACGTCTCCCCTCCCCGTCTTGCCTGATGGCAGATGCGGTTATGGGATTTGGTTACCGCGATCGCCCGAGGGGCGATCGCCGCCGGAAACCGGCTAGCGACTGGGCTTGAGCCAGATGCCGAAATTGACGCGCGCCGATGCCAGAAGCATGAGCAGCAGCAGGCCCCAGGCCAGATCCCGGAAGAAGTTCGAGATGTTCATGAAGTTGAACAGGCTGGAGAGGATCTGGAGGGCCGTCGATGCCAGAAGCACGCATATGACCTTGCCGTGACCGCCTTCGGGCTTAACACCGCCGAGAACAGCGATCAGGATGGCGATCAGGACATAGGAGCTGCCGTAGTCCCATTTCACCGACGAATTGCGCGCGGCGATGATGATACCGGCAACCGACGCCAGAACGCCGCAGATCGTATAGGTGACGAGCAGCATACGCCGCTCGTTGATGCCGCCATAGCGGGCCGCTTTTGCATTGCTGCCGAGCAGCATGAGCTGCACGCCGAAGCGCGTGTAGACGAGGCTGAATCCAAGCGCCGCAGCAATGACCAGAAACAGCGCGAAGCAGAGCGGAACACCGAAAACAGGCAGATTGCCGAAGTCGTCGAGCGGCTCGATATAGCCCATGCCGACGGCCGAACCGTTGGTGAGATAGATCGCAAGCCCCGTGAAGAGAAGCTGCGTGCCGAGCGTGGCGATCAGCGGCGTCAGGCCTGCATAGGCGATGATCATCCCGTTGAGAAAACCACCGGCAAGGCCGATCACCAGCGCCAGGGCAGCGAATATCCAGGAAAAGAGCAGCGGATCGTCGGCCACCGGGACAAGCGTTCTGGCAATGCCGAACGCCACGATGCCGGCGAGATTGGCAAGCGCGATGCCGGAGAGGTCGATGCCACCGTTTCCGGACACCATTGCCAGCATCACACCAAGGGCAAGCAAACCAAGCTCGGGAACCTGGGCCGCCATCGACTGCAAATTATAGCTATCGAGGAAACCGCGCCCGGCCAGGAAGGCACCGGCGACCAGGACGAGGCCGTTGATGGCTGCCAGAAAAAGTGTCTGCCGATCCAGTCGCAAACTCATCGCTTATCCTCCTCCATGACCATCCAGCCCGGCCTGCCATGCCTTTATGGCACTTCGCGCGCTAGCAGATCATCACTCCCTGACATGTGTCAGATACATGTAGCACTTGTCAATAGAGCCGATATCACGTCCGCCGAAGACCATCCGGAGCCATTCACAACGCTGAAAAATCAGCCTTTCGAAAGAGGCGGCAGTTCAGGCACTTCGCATCGCGGAATTCGAAACTCTACATATGACAACCGAATTTCGTCATCTGTCATTCTCTTGTGTTGACATTTGTCTAACAAGTTATGTTATTTGTAAACCCGAAATCAGAAAGTTTCGTCGGGGCACCCAGTGGAGGAGCCAATTGCCATGGCGATGCAGGGCAGTCCCGCAGATTGTTTCGATAAGTTTTTCGCGCGGTGCCGCACCGCCGGATCCATTCCGGCGAATGTGGCGGCAAACCTGAAGAGAGGGTGCGCATCCCGTGGGGCGCGCGGTCAAGATTGGGAAATATTCGGGTCTCTTCGACCGCGAAAGTTCAAGGAGTTTTCATGCAGCGTTTCATCAACGATCCCAACCTTGTGGTCGAGGATACCGTCAAAGGCTTCGTCAAGGCCCATTCGGACATCGTGCGCCTAGCGGAAAACCCGCGCGTCGTCGTCGCCAGGGATGCCCCCGTTGCCGGCAAGGTCGGCGTTGTCACGGGCGGTGGTTCGGGCCACGAGCCGGCGTTCATCGGCTATACCGGCAAGAACATGCTGGATGCCGTCGCCGTCGGCGAACTTTTCTCGTCGCCCACCGCAAAAAGCTTCCATGACGCCATCCGCGAAGCCAATGCGGGCAAGGGCGTCGTCGTGCTCTACGGCAACTATGCCGGCGACAACATGAATGTGAAGATGGCGACGAAGCTTGCCGCCAAGGAGGGGATCGAGGTCGCGACCGTCGTTGCCAATGACGACGTCTGCTCCGCTCCTCCGGCCGAGCGCGAGAAGCGCCGCGGCGTGGCCGGCGAGATCTTCATGTGGAAGATGGGCGGCGCCAAGGCCGCGACTGGCGCCAGCCTCGAGGAGGTCCGCGCCACCGCGCAGAAGGCCATCGACAATTGCCGCTCGATTGGCGTCGGTCTCGGTCCCTGCACGCTGCCGGCCGTCGGCCATCCGAATTTCCAGATCGATCCGGGCACGATGGAAGTCGGCATCGGCCACCATGGCGAGCCGGGCGTGCGCGTCGAAAAGCTGAAGACGGCCGAAGAGGTCGCCAAGGACATGGTGAAGATCGTGCTCGACGATCACGACCTGCCGGAGGGCACCGAGGTCGCCGTGCTCGTTTCGGGCCTGGGCGCGACACCGCTCAACGAACTCTACATCCTCAACGATACGATTGAGAGCGAGATTTCGGCGCGCGGCCTGAAGATCGTGAAGACGTGGATCGGCAACTACTTCACCTCGCTGGAAATGGTCGGCGCGACGCTGACCGTCATGGCGCTCGACGACGAACTAAAGACGCTGCTCGACGTCGAGACGCGTTGCACGATCATCCTGTAACGGAGGAAGACAAGATGCAGACTTTCGACAATGCTTCCGCCGGCGCCATCGTTCTGTCGATGGCCGAACGGATCGTCGAGAACCGCGCCTATCTCAGCGAGATCGACGGTAAGATCGGCGACGGCGACCACGGCGTGAACATGGCCAAGGGCTTCGGTATGGCTGCCGAGCGCCTGAAGGGCAAGGACGCCTCGCTCGCCCAGTCTCTCGACACGCTCGGCACCGTTCTGATGACGGAGATCGGCGGCTCGATGGGCCCCCTCTACGGCGTCATGTTCACGGAATTCGCCGAAACCATCGAAGGCACCGAAAAGGTCGATGCCGCAGCCTACAGCAAAATGCTGCATGCCGGCCTCGCCGGTATCCAGTCGATTGGATCGGCCAAGGTCGGCGACAAGACGCTGCTCGACACCCTGGTGCCCGCGGTCGAAGCCTTCGACGCGGCGACGGCGGACGGCAAGTCGTTCGGCGAGGCGCTTGAGGCGCTCGTCGCCGCAGCCGAGGCCGGCCGCGACTCGACCATCAATCTCGTAGCCAAGATCGGCCGGGCCAGCCGCCTGGGTGAACGGTCGCTTGGCGTCCTGGATGCCGGCGCCACCTCCTGCGCCATCATTCTGAAGGAATTGTCGGACGGCGCACGCGTCCGGCTTGCCTGAGACAGGCGCAAAGTTCCTCCCGGGATGCGCGGCCTGTCCATCGTGACGGGTCGCGCACCGCTTTTTTGCCGAGGCATGTTGCAAACCGGCGGCGTTGCTTTCATGGTCGCCGCCTGATGGGGGACCGGCGAAACCGATGGCATTGAAGACTTCCGCACCGCGCAAGGGCGGCCCCGGCCGGGGCAACGGGCCGGAGGGCATCGAGACGATTCCGCTGCGCTATGGCGACGACCCCTATGTCTGGGCCTGCTGGCTTTATTACGAAGACGGCATGACACAGGGCGAGATCGCCGAGGCGATGGGCGTGTCGCGCGCCACCGTCAACAGCTACCTCGCCGACGCCCGCGAAAAGGGCATCGTCAACATCTCCATCGAACCCGCCCGCCTCGCCTCGCTCACCATCGCGCAGGAACTCAAGCGTCATTTCGGCTTGGCCGATTGCCTCGTCGTGCCCAACGACGACGACAGCCGCCCGCTGATCGGCCGGCTCGGGGCCGCCGGCGCGCAGGCGCTCTCCAAGATGATCAAGTCCGGCGATACGATCGCCGTCGCCTGGGGGCGCACGATCCTCTCCGTCGGCGAACATCTGGAGATGGGCGCCTTGCAGGACGTGACGGTCGTGCAGGCCACGGGCGGCACCACCGCAAGTTTCGCCTATACGCCGGAACTGACCACCGCAGCCCTCGCACGGGCGATCTCCGCGCGCTGCGTCAACATCACCGCCCCCGCCGTCGTAGCCTCGGCGCAAATACACGACCTGCTGCTGGCCGAACCCTTGATCCGCGAGCAGTTCGACACGCTGGCGCGCGCCAACCGCATCGTCTTCGGCATCTCGTCGCTGCGCCCCAATTCGACGATCCACACCAGCGGCTTCTTCGAATCCGTGCCGCTTCAGCATTATCTCGCCAAGGGTGCCGCCGGCGTTCTCGCCGGCCGGTTCATCGACGAGCGCGGCCGCCCGGTCGCCGGCCCGCTCGACGATCGCACCATCGGCATCTCGCTCGAAATGCTGCGCGCCATCGGCACCCGTGTCGCCGTGGCCGGCGGCTTCGACAAGGTCCCGGCGCTGCTTGCGGCGCTGCGCGGCGGCTATGCCAATGTGCTGGTCACGGATGCGGCGACGGGTGCTGGCATCCTGCGCGCCGATGGTGTCACCAGCCTCGACGGCAAGCTCCTGCAGCGCCAGAAAAGTACGCCCGTCGCCAATAGCTACCGCACCCACGTCAAGAAATTCCTCAACAATCCCAATGATGTGGTTGAGGAGATGCTGGACGGCCTGATCGCCTCGCACAAGGCGTATCTGCAAACGGTCGGGAATTCTCGCCGCGCTCTCGTCGCGCGCGACGGCCCGCGGCCCGGCAAGGTGGGTCTCGTCATCGGCGGCGGCACGGGGCATGAACCCTGCTTCGTCGGCTATGTCGGCAAGGGGCTTGCCGATGCGGTGGCGCTTGGCAATATCTTCTCCTCGCCCCCGCCGGACCCCATCGTCAAATGCGCCGTGGCGGCCTCCGGCGGCGCAGGCGTGCTGTTTGTCTACGGCAACTATGCCGGTGACGTGATGAATTTCGAGATGGCCGCCGAGCTTGCCGAAGAACAGGGTATCCCGATCCGCACAGTGCTGACGACCGACGACATCGCCTCGTCGCCCGTCGAGGACAAGGAAGGGCGGCGCGGCGTCGCCGGCAATTTCTTCGTCTTCAAGGTGGCCGGCGCGGCCTGCGATCTCGGCATGACGCTCGGCGAATGCGAGGCCATCACCCGCAAGGCGAATGACCGCACCTATACGGTCGGCGTCGCACTCGAATCCTGCTCCATGCCGCAGACGCGGCGGCACAATTTCGAGATCGGCCCCGACGACATGGAACTCGGCATGGGCATCCATGGCGAGCCCGGCGTGTCGCGCGAGCGCGTGCGCACCGCCGACGAGATCGTCGATGCGATCATGGACAATATCTTCAAGGAGATGAAAGCCGAGCCCGGCGACAAGGTGGCGGTTCTCGTCAACTCCTTCGGCGCCACGCCGCTGATGGAGCTCTACATCCTCTATCGCCGGGTCGAACAGCGGCTCGCCGCCAAGAACATCGAAATCGACGCGAACTGGGTGGGGCATTACTGCACCTCGCTCGACATGGTGGGCGCCTCGATCTCGATTCTGCATCTCGACCGCCAGTTGACCGATCTGCTGCACCATCCATGCCAGACGGCGATCCTGACCATCAATGCGCCGGAGACGGACAAAGCGGCAAAGGGCTGACGCCGCTTGCGTCCAAGGGAGGAAGACATGTCGGAAACTGCCGCACGCGTGCTGGCCCGGATGTTCGAACGGATGGCCGACGTCATCGAGGCGGAAAAGGATCACCTTTCCGAACTGGACGGCGCCATCGGCGATGGTGACCATGGCATCACCATGTCGATCGGCTTCAAGGCGGTGACGGCGGCATTGGCCGCGCTTGATCTCGACGCCGCGAGCCCTTCCGATGTGATGTCGACCGCGGCGAGCGGCTTTCTCGATGCCGTCGGCGCCTCCACCGGCCCACTTTATGCAACGGGCTTCCGCCGCGCCGCTCAAGCGCTTGCCGGCTGCAACCAATTGGACCTTTCAGCCTTCCGCGACATGCTGGTCGCTATTTCTGAAGGCATCCGCGATCGCGGCAAGGCGCAGCGTGGCGACAAGACGATGCTCGACGTCTGGCTGCCTGCCGCAGAAGCCGCGACAGCAGCGGTCGCCAACAATCGTTCGGCATTGGATTTTTGGCGAGACGTTCGGACCGCTGCCGAAAACGGCGCGGCCGCGACCGCCACCATGATCGCCACGAAGGGCCGGGCCGCCCGCTTGCGCGAGCGCTCGCTCGGCCATGCAGACCCCGGCGCGGTATCCGCAGCACTGCTGGTCAAAACGATAGCCAGCGCTCAAGTCTTTGAGTAGGTCAGACCGCCAAGCCTGGTTCGACACGGCGTTGCCTTCGCATTCTATCCGTGGATGCCCCCGCATCGGGATGCGAGGGCGGATCAACGCGCATCGTGCAAAGATCAGGTGTGCGTGATCTTCGTTCCCAGCACATTGAGGCATTCGCGCATGAAAGCGGCAAGCCCGGTCCAGCCTTTCGCCGAAACCATATTGCCATCGACATATGCCTCGGTGGGCTTCACGTCGATGTAGATGCCGCCGACGGCCGTCACTTCGGGCTCGCAGGCGCCGAGGCCGGCAACCTTTTTACCCTTCAGCACGCCGGGCACGGCCATCAGGATCTGCACGCCGTGGCAGATGGTGAAGATCGGCTTGCCGGTCTCGTGGAAATGGCGAACCATGTCCTGGACGCGCTTGTCGGTGCGAATGTATTCCGGACCGCGGCCGCCCGCCGCATAGACCGCATCGTATTCTTCGACCCGGACCTCGGAAAACGTCTTGTTGATATCGGCATAGTGGCCGAGCTTTTCCGTATAGGTCTGGTCACCTTCGAAATCGTGCAGCGAGGTCTTGATGCGGTCACCGGCCTTCTTGTCCGGGCAGACGACATGCACCGTATGGCCGACAGCCTCCATCCCCTGCTGGTAAACGTAGATTTCGTATTCCTCGGTGAATTCGCCGGTCAGCATGAGGATTTTCTTGCCGCTCATGTCTTGTCTCCTGTGTCGTATGTTGGGTGG
>NZ_JBLZPH010000103.1:43952-48685 GCF_049199205.1 Shinella sp. M31
CTCCTTCACCATCTCGATGACCTGCTTCATGCCGTTGCCGCCGAGGGCGTATTTGATGTCCTTGCGCCCGGCATTGTCGACGGCCTCGATAACGCCGAGCAGCATGTCGTCGTCATTGGCCCAGACGGCGTCGATCTTCGGATATTTCGCCAGATAGTCCTGCATCAGCTTGAAGGCTTCGTCCTGGTTCCAGTTGGCATACTGGATATCGAGGATTTTGATGTTGGACTTGGCGATGACATCCGAGAAGCCCTTGATGCGCTCGTCGTCGATCACCGTCGGAATGCCGCGCAGCACGACGATCTGGCCTTCCCCGCCTAGCTTGTCGACGAGCCAGTGCGCCGTGTTGGCGCCGACCGCGATATTGTCGCCGGCGACATAAAGATCCTGCACCGTCGGGTCCGTCAGACCGCGGTCGACGACCGAGATGAAGGTGCCCTTTTCCTTGATCTGTTCGACGGGGCCGGTCAGTTCCTCCGACGTGAACGGCAGGATGACGAGTGCGTCTAGCTTGCGGCTTGCCGAGAGATCTTCCAATGCTGAAACCTGGGCGGGCGCCGAGGACGCGGTGGACAGGACGACGTCGATGTTGGGGAACGCGGCCTCGATTTCCTTCTCGGCCTGCTCGGCATGGTACACCACGCCGCCGGTCCAGCCGTGTGTCGCGGCGGGGATCGAGACGGCGATCGTCACTTTCTCGTCGGCCTGCGCGCTGCCGAGTGACAGGGGAATGGTCAAGGCGACCGTGGACAGCAAGAGTGCTGTTTTCTGCATGATAGACTTCATGTTCTCCTCCTTTTGAAGTCAGTACCGATCTCGACCGAAGGCCGATATCAGCGGTTGGCGGTAAAGCGGTGCGCCAGCATGGCGATGATGATGATCGCGCCTTGAACGGCGGCGACGAGGTATTCCGAAACCATGTCCGAGAGGACCATGACGTTGGCGATGACCTCCAGAATGAGGGCGCCGGCGACGGTGCCGCCGATGCGTCCGCGTCCGCCGCGCAGCAGCGTGCCGCCAATGACGACCGCGGTGATGACCTGCAGTTCCCAGAGTTGCCCTGTCGTGGGGGTCGCAGCACCAAGCCGCGGCACGTAGCAGATGGCGGCGACTGCGACGCAGACACCCTGGATGACATAGGCCATGGTCCGCACGGCCGCGACATTGACACCGGAAAAGCGGGCAACCTCGACATTCGATCCGGCGGAGGTCAGGCGCCTGCCGAACTTGGTCTTGTAGAGCAGGAAGGCTCCGGCGAGCACGACGACGAAGGTGATCAAGACGGGGTAGGGAATGCCGAACAGGCTGCCGAAATAGACCGGCCGGTAGGCCTCGCGCAGGCTGCGGTCGATCGGCAGCGAGCCGCCGTCCGTCATGAAGGTGATGAAGGCGCGGAAGATGCCCATCGTGCCGAGCGTGACGATGAACGGCTCGATCCGCCCGAGCGTGACGATCAATCCGTTGAAGAGCCCGCACAGCGAACCGACAACCAGTGCGACGCCGGCCCCCATTGGTATGGCCCAAGCACCGAAACTCGGCGCAAGATGGTTCATCACCATGATCATGATGCCGGTGACGAAAGCCATCATGGAACCGACGGACAGGTCCAATCCGCCTGACGAAATGACGAAGGTCGCACCGACAGCGATGATCGCGATGAAGGCGCTGCGCGTAACGACGTTGATCAGGTTGGCCGACGACACGAAACTGGAATTCACCAACGCGCCGAACAGCACGATCAGCGCGAGCGCGATGAACGGCGCCAGGTCGGCCCAGCGAATGCGAGGGGCGGTGTCAGCCGGCGGGATTGTTATGGTTGCTGCGGTGGTCATGGTCTTCCTCCCCGCCGTCGGCGCCGCCACCCGTCGTGGCCGCGTAGACGACATTCTTCTCATTGATGTCATTACCGCGGAGCTCGGCGACGATCCGGCCGGCCCGCATCACCAGAACCCGGTCGGAAAGGCCGACCAGCTCTGGCATTTCCGACGAGATGACGATGCAGGCCTTGCCGGCACGCACCATCGCGTCGATGAAGTCGTAGATCTGGCTCTTGTTGCCGATATCGATGCCGCGCGTCGGTTCGTCGATGATGACCACCGAGGGATTCGCCATCATGACCTTGGCCAGCAGCAGCTTCTGCTGGTTGCCACCGGAGAGCTTGCCGGCTTCCAGGCGCAGCGAACGCACACGAATGTCATAGTCCGCCACCGCCTTTTCGAGCCGGCCGAACTCCGCCCGTTTGTCGAGCATGGAGCCAGGATTTATGGCATCGAGCGCCTGGAGCGTCAGGTTGGGACCGAGCTTCTCCTCCAGAAGCAGGCCTTTTCCCTTTCGATCCTCGGTCAGGTAGACGAGCCCGGCATCCATGAGCGTGCGCACGGAGCGATTGGAAATCTCCTTGCCGTTGACGGTGACGCGCGCCGCCTCCGAAGGTCGAAGCCCCATCAGCCCCTCGATCAGTTCGGTGCGCCCCGCGCCGATCATGCCGCCGATGCCGAGCACCTCACCCGGACGGACGGCGAAGGACACCTTCTCTCGTCCGTGATCGACGGCAAGGTCGGCCACGGTCAGGATTGGGGAAGCGACGGTCGGCGGCCGCTTGTGCGGGTAGAGCATGTCCAGCTCGCGCCCGACCATCAGTTCCGCCATCTCGCGCTGGCCGAGGCCGGCCGCCGGCCAGGTGCCGATCATCCGGCCGTCGCGCAGGACGGTGACGCGGTCGGCCAACGCCTGCACCTCTTCCAGGCGGTGAGAAATATAGAGCACGGCGACGCCGTGGTCTCGCAGGCTGCGGACGATGTCGAGCAGGGCTGCCACTTCGTCATTGGCCAGCACGGCCGTCGGCTCGTCGAGGATCACGACCTTCCGCTCGTCCAGCAGCGCACGGGCAATCTGCACGAGCTGGCGCTGGGCAAGCGGAAGGTCGCAGACGCGGTCGCGAGGGCGCGCCGTCGATCCGACCCTTGCGAGCAACTCGGCGGTGCGCCGGTTCATCGACCGATCATCGACCATAAGACCGCGCCCAACCTCACGGCCGAGAAAGAGGTTTTCGGCGACGGTCAGGTCGGCGGCCAGCAGAATTTCCTGGTGGACCAGCACGATACCCGCATCTTCCGCCTCCACCGCATTGCGAAATGCGATCGGCGCGCCGTCGAGCAGCAGGTGACCCTCAGTCGGCGCGACGTGGCCAGACAGCAACTTCATCAGTGTCGACTTGCCGGCGCCATTCTCGCCGATGATGGCATGCACTTCTGCGGTACGTACATCAAACGTGACGTCGGAAAGCACCGTAATCTGGCCGTACGTTTTGCCCAGACACTCGGTCCGGAGGACGGCGACCGCCGCGTCTCCCGGAGGCGCTAGTGATTGGGGGGAGAGGACCGCGTTCATTCGAAAGCCGAGAGCAGTCGATCGCGCGAGCGCTCGATGTGGATGCGCATGGCGTCATGCGCCGCCTGCGGTTCGCCCGAGCGGAAGGCTGCGAGCAGGTTCTCGTGCTCCTCGAGAGCCTCCTGCGTAACCCGCGTGTGGAACATCAACCGAAAGATATGCAGGTGCACATGCTGGTTCGACAGCGTGCTGCGGATGATCTCGTTGCCGGCGATCTTCAGAATGGCGTCGTGGAACTGCGCATCGGCACGCGCGAACCGGGAATAGCGGGTATTGCGATCGACCGGCGCCTCGCCGTGTCCCATATCGGCAGCCGAGGTTTCAAGCTCCGCCAACGCGGCGGGCGTCATATTGATGACGGCAAGCCGGGCGGCCTCCGGCTCGACGAGCAGGCGGAAGGCATAGAGGTCTTCGAACTGCTTGCGCGTCCACTGAGGGGCCGCGCTATAGCCAACGAGATGCTCCTTGCGCACGAGGCCCTCCCGTTCGAGGCGGCTAAGCGCTTCACGGACCGGGGTCTGCGACACGCCGAGATCACGGGAGAGGACATCGATCGGAATGCGAGCGCCGGGCGCTATCTCCAGCGACATGAGGCGGTGATAGATGTTGTCATAGACACCCTCTACGACGCTGATCGGTCGAATGACCGGCGCCCTGCCCTCCCGCTCCGCTGCAATTGCCACGTTTGCTCTCCGACTGCTTATTGACATGCGATCATTTGTTGCAAATAAGATATCGCATGTCAAATACAATATCGTATATGATCCGATATAGGATATGAGAATGAAAATCATGCCCGATCAGCTCCGCAGGCTGGCGACAGGCCTGATCGAGAGCCGCGGAGCGACACCGGAAGCCGCGACGCTTCAGGCCGATCTCCTGGTCGAGGCCGAGTTGCGCGGGCTGCCATCGCACGGCCTGCAACGGCTGCCTCTCCTTCTCTCGCGCCTCGAAAAAGGACTGGCAGATGGCCGTGCGCGGGGTGCCGGGACTTGGTCCAGGCAGGCCTTTCTCGATGTGGATGGAGAGCGCGGGCTCGGCCCGGTCGTGCTCATGAACACCATGGGCCGTCTGAAGCAGATCCTGCCCGAGACGGGGATAGCTGTTGCCGCCATCCGCAACGCCAACCACATTGGCATGCTCGCCTATTACGCGGAGGCCGCCGCCCGTGACGGCCTGATCGCAATTGTGATGTCGACGAGCGAGGCGCTGGTCCATCCCTTCGGCGGGACCGAAGCCATGCTCGGCACCAACCCGATTGCGATCGGGATTCCCTCGGGCGACCGGCCATTCGTGCTCGATCTTGCGACGAGCGTCGTCTCCATGGGCAGGATCCGCAACCA
>NZ_JBLZPH010000103.1:49018-52898 GCF_049199205.1 Shinella sp. M31
CGCCGCCGCAATGGACGGCGGCATAGCCCTGCCACAATCGCTTTTCGAACAGCTTATGGCCCTCGAGGCCGCCTGAACCTTTGGAGGAGACACGGAATGAACCTATTCGGCACATTGAGGGCGCCGCGCGAACTGCTCTTCGGAGCCGGCCAGCGCCATGCGCTCGGCGGCATTGCGGCCACGCTCGGCCAGCGCGCGCTGATCGTCACGGACGCACGCCTCGCTGCGGATGCCGATTTCCGTGCGCTGGTCGGCCGGTTGGAGGCTGCAAACCTCGCCGTTCTGGTGGACAGTTCCACCTTGCCGGACGTTCCCGTTGAATCCGCCATTGCGAGTGCCGAAAATGCTCGGGAATACCGGCCGGACCTCGTCATCGGCATCGGCGGCGGCTCTTGCCTCGATATGGCAAAATGTGTCGCCCTTCTCCTTTCCCACGGCGGACGGCCACAGGACTACTATGGCGAAAACGCCGTGCCGGGACCCGTCCTGCCGTTGATCGCCATTCCCACAACCGCCGGAACCGGTTCAGAGGTGACACCCGTCGCCGTGCTGTCGGATGCCGAGCGTAGCCTGAAAGTCGGCATTTCGAGCGCGTATCTCATTCCGATGGTTTCGATCTGCGATCCGGAGCTCACGCTTTCCTGCCCGGCCGGACTGACCGCGATTGCAGGAGCGGATGCGCTTACCCACGCCCTGGAGGCCTTCACGGCGATCCGCCGCGATCCTGTGCCCGGCATTGCGCAGCAACGCGTTTTTGTCGGCAAGAATGCGCTGTCCGACCATTTTGCGCTCAGCGCGATCGGCCTTCTCTGGCAGGGACTGGAAACGGCCTGCAAGGATGGCACGGATCAGGCAGCTCGCGAAAAGGTCATGCTTGGCGCGACCCTCGCCGGCCTTGCCTTCGGGGTTGCCGGTACCGCCGCGGCTCATGCCATCCAGTATCCGGTCGGCGCCGTTACCCACACCGCGCATGGCCTCGGCGTCGCCTGCCTCATGCCCTACGTGATGACATGGAACGTGCCGGCCATCAGACCGGAACTGGCGCAAATCGCCGACGCTGCGAGATTGGACGGTCCGGACGATGTCATTCCGGCGCTCGCCGCGCTCTTCGCGCGCATCGGCATTCCCGCGACCCTGCGCGATCTCGGTCTCACAGATGATCGCATCGAATGGGTGGCCGAACAAAGTTCCGGCATCACGCGCCTCATCCAGAACAATCCTCGCCCGCTGAACCCGCAGGAGATGCGCAATCTCGTCGCCGCCGCACATTACGGCGATCGCGCCAGCCTCATCTGATCTGAAAAGGACAAAGCCATGACGTTCCATACGAAAGCTTCCGGCTATGCCGATCCCGCACTTCATGCCAAGGGTCTCTATATCGGCGGCGAATGGATCAAGGGAGACGGCATACCGGTCCTCGATCCCTCGACCGGAAAGCTGCTTGCCGAGGTGGCCGACGCCTCCATCAACGATGCCCGCCGCGCCGTCGATGCCGCCGACGCGGCTGCAGCCGATTGGCGCGCTACGCCTGCCCGCCAACGCGCGGAAATCCTGCGGCGCTGGTTCCAGCTGATGACGAAGCATGCCGAGGAGCTTGCGACGCTGGTCGCGCTCGAGAACGGAAAGGCGATGCCGGATGCCCGGGGCGAAGTGACCTATGCCGCCGAGTTCTTTCGATGGTACGCGGAAGAGGCCGTGCGCATTCCCGGCGAATACCGCCATACGCCGTCCGGCTCGCACAACATTCTCGTCGATCATGAGCCGATCGGCATCGCGGTCCTGATCACGCCATGGAACTTCCCGGCCGCGATGGCGACCCGCAAGATCGGTCCGGCGCTCGCCGCCGGCTGCACGGTCATCCTCAAGCCGGCCTCCGAGACACCGCTGACCGCCTATGCCATGGCCCGCCTCGGCGAGGAAGCGGGCGTGCCGCCCGGCGTCGTCAACGTTCTGACCACGACAAACCCGAGCGGCGTGACCAATGCCATGCTTGCCGACCCGCGCGTGCGCAAGCTTTCCTTCACCGGCTCGACCGGCGTCGGCCGCGTGCTTCTGGCAGAGGCGGCCAAATCCGTTGTCAGTTGCTCGATGGAGCTCGGCGGGAACGCGCCCTTCATCGTCTTCGACGACGCGGATCTCGAAGCGGCGCTCGATGGCGCGATGATCGCCAAGATGCGCAATGCCGGCGAAGCCTGCACGGCCGCCAACCGGTTCTATGTCCAGTCCGGCATTCACGATGCATTCGTTGCTGGCCTGACGGCGCGCATGGCGGCACTCAAGATCGGCCCCGGCTACGATCCGGAAACGCAATGCGGCCCGATGATCACGACGAATGCCGTACGCAAGATCGACCGCCTCGTCTCCGATGCAGTGGCCGGAGGCGCCCGCGTGACAACGGGAGGCAAGCCGCTTGTTGAAAACGGCTATTTTTATCCACCCACTGTTCTGGAAAACGTGCCTGTGGATGCGGCCATCGCCCGCGAGGAAATCTTTGGGCCGGTCGCCCCGGTCTACAAATTCGAGACAGACGACGAGGCGGTTCGCCTTGCCAATGATACGGAATATGGTCTGGCCGCCTACATCTATTCCGGCGATCTGAAACGCGCGCTGAAGGTCGGCAAACGCCTCGAAACCGGCATGCTCGGCATCAATCGCGGGCTGATGTCGGATCCGGCCGCGCCGTTCGGCGGCGTCAAGCAAAGTGGTCTCGGTCGCGAGGGCGGCGTCACGGGCATTCTGGAATTCATGGAGGCAAAGTATTACGCAGTCGAATATTGAGGCCGGGAGCAACAGGATGACGTCACAGGATCTCTACCGTATTCGCGATTTCGTGCCGGATTTCGACGCGGTCGCTGCAGAGTTCGCGGATCGCAGCCGCGCCCTTTCGGCGCGAGCGGAAATGCTGCCGGATATTCGTTACGGCTCGAGGCCCCGGGAGATCCTGGATGTCATCCTTCCGGCGCATCCGAAAGTCGGGGCGCCGCTGCATATCTTTGTCCATGGCGGATACTGGCGCTCGGGTGAAAAGGAAAGCTACCGCTTCGTCGCCGCTCCGGTCTTGGCCGTCGGCGGCGTCGCTGCTCTCGTCGAATACGATTTGATGCCGGGGGCACGGCTTGATGTGTTGGTTGAACAAGTACGGCGGTCCGTGCTCTGGCTCCAGCAGCATGCCCGGGATTTCGGTGCGGATCCTGATCGACTGACGGTCAGCGGCCATTCGGCAGGTGCGCATCTTGCATCCTTCCTGGCTTCAATCGGTCCAACGGAAACAGAAGTGCCGCGCTTGCCTACGTTGAAGGGGCTTCTGCTTCTCAGCGGAATTTACGACCTCTCGGGCATACCGGATAGCTTCCTGCGCGACGAGGCGAAAATGACGCATGCCGAGGCCGAGGCCTGGTCGCCGGTGACTGCGACGCAGCTCCCTTGTCCCATCCGGGTCATCGGGCTCGGAAAAGAGGAAACCCTGCCATTCCAGGCGCAGGCCGCAAGCCTGCAGGACAAGCTGCAAAGCGGAAATCAGGCCGTAAGCATCCTCAACATTCCGGATCGCAACCACATGAGTGTCGTGCTCGACCTCGGCGATCCAGAATCGGCTCTCGGCAGACGTCTTGCTGCGATGGTCTTGGAATCTTAGGGTACCTCCGAGAAGGCGTTTGAAGCGCATCTTGGTCGACATTCGGTTTTGATCTGGGTTTTGAATGCCCATCAACGCGAAAGCCCCCGTGCATTTCTGCGACGGGGGCTTTTTGTTTGGTTGCGGGGGCAGGATTTGAACCTGCGGCCTTCAGGTTATGAGCCTGACGAGCTACCGGGCTGCTCCACCCCGCGTTATCAGGTTTTTGCCTTGGCAAAATACCGTAAGGACTGCAGTGTCCTGAAC
>NZ_JBLZPH010000104.1:0-9630 GCF_049199205.1 Shinella sp. M31
GGCCCGAGTCGCGCGACCAGAAGGCCGGGAAGATGGGGCTGTCATAGGTGACGACCGGCACGCCGCGGGTTTCCAGAACTTCCAGCGTCTTCGGAATATCGAGGATCGCCTTGGCACCGGCGCAGACGACGATGACGCCGGTGCGCGAGAGTTCATCGAGGTCGGCGGAAATGTCGAAGGTTTCTTCGGCCTTGCGGTGCACGCCGCCGATGCCGCCGGTCGCAAAGACCTTAATGCCGGCGCGGGCGGCACCGATCATCGTGGCGGCGACGGTGGTGGCGCCGGTGCGGCGCTCGGCGATTGCAAAGGCGAGGTCGGCGCGCGAGAGCTTCATGGCGCCCTGCGTCTGGGCAAGCGCTTCCAGCTTTGCCTCGTCGAGGCCGATATGCAGCACGCCGTCGATGACCGCGATGGTCGCCGGCACGGCGCCCTGTTCGCGAATGATGCGCTCTACGCTGCGCGCCATCTCGAGATTGCCCGGATAGGGCATGCCATGGGTGATGATCGTCGATTCGAGCGCGACGATCGGGGCGCCGCGCCCCTTGGCGGCGGCGACTTCGTCGGAATACTGCATCGGCAGAAGGGGAGAAACGGGTCGGGTCATGCGATGTCCTTACAAAATCCTGGGAGGAAATTCGGGCAAAAAAGTCTCATGACAGGATTTCCGCCTGCGGCACAAGCGAAAGTGCGGCAGCAAGGGCCGCCTGCGACATTTCTTCGGCGACGGCGAGCGGCGAGCGCACGGTGATAGTCGCCGCTGCCACGCCGTGGCGGAGAGAACCCGTGATACCTTTGCCGGAGAGCACGGCGTTGAGAAAGCCGGAGGCAAGCGAATCGCCCGCGCCCGTGACATCGCCGAGTTCAGGGATTTCTGGAGGAAAGATCGATGCGGCCTGCGTCTTGTCGAAGGCGATGACGCCACGCCCGCCGCGCGTCACGACGCCGGCGGAAAGTCCGGCGGCACGCAGGATTTTTGGCCAGTCGGCCGGGTCTTGCGCATCCTCTCCCGTCAGGGCGCGCGCTTCCGCCTCGTTCATGAAGAGAAAGGCGAGGGCATCGAGGCTTTCGCGGAACCGCACCACCTTGGCCGGCGAAATGGCGATGCCGGCGAGCGGTACGGCCGCTGCTTTGGCCGCTTGCGACATCGTGAAGAGCGTGTCGGCGGGCAGATTGGCGTCCGTCAGGATCAGCCCCGCCGCCGCCATCGCCTCGCGCATGGCGCGCTGCCGCAGCCGGCGCGGCGAAAACAGCCGGTAGAGATCCATATCGGCAAGCGCGATGACGAGGTTGCCGTCCCGCTCGATGATCGCCGTGTAGCTCGGCGTCGCCCGGTCGAGGAAGATGAAAGGCGTGTCCTCGACACCGGCCGCCTCAGCCGCCGACGCCACGATATCGCCGTCCGCGTCACCGCCGCGTGGCGAGACGAGCCGCACAGCATGGCCGAGCCGGGCGAGGTTGCGCGCCGCATTGAACGCGCCGCCGCCCGCCTCGACGAACCAGCTGCCGGGATTGCTTGCCCCCGGCGCCGTCTCGCCGGCAATGCGTCCGCGCCTGTCCACATGGGCGCCGCCCATCACCAGAATCGTTTTGTTCGTCATCGTCTTCCTTACATCCGGCAGGCCGATTCGTGCGGATCGCGCTCCGTCGGCTACCGATTTGTTCCTGTTCCTGCGCCAGCCTTATCAACTTGAAACGAAAATAGAACACACCATCGATTCACAAAAATATTCAAATGGATGAATGCATCTTGTAAAACGAGAACAAAATGTGTACATACGGTTCATCGACGGCTTCGTTGCCTGTCTTGCTTCAATAACCTAAAGGTGGACCAAATGGCACAAAACACTTTGCGGCTCGTAGAGGAAAAATCAGTGGATAAAAGCAAGGCACTCGAAGCGGCTCTCTCTCAGATCGAGCGCTCGTTCGGCAAGGGCTCCATCATGAAGCTCGGCGGCAAGGACAGCGTCATCGAGGTCGAGACGGTTTCGACGGGCTCTCTCAGCCTCGACGTGGCGCTCGGCATCGGCGGCCTGCCCAAGGGACGTATCGTCGAAATCTACGGTCCGGAAAGCTCGGGCAAGACGACGCTGGCGCTGCAGACCATCGCAGAAGCCCAGAAGAAGGGCGGCATCTGCGCTTTCGTCGACGCCGAACACGCGCTCGATCCGATCTATGCCCGTAAGCTCGGCGTCGATCTGGAAAATCTCCTGATCTCGCAGCCCGACACCGGCGAACAGGCGCTTGAAATCACCGACACGCTGGTGCGCTCCGGCGCCATCGACGTGCTGGTCGTCGACTCGGTTGCGGCGCTGACGCCGCGCGCCGAAATCGAAGGCGAGATGGGCGAGAGCCTGCCGGGCCTTCAGGCCCGCCTGATGAGCCAGGCGCTGCGCAAGCTCACCGCCTCGATCTCCAAGTCGAACACCATGGTCATCTTCATCAACCAGATCCGCATGAAGATCGGCGTCGTTTACGGTTCGCCTGAGGTGACGACGGGTGGTAACGCGCTGAAGTTTTACGCCTCCGTCCGCCTCGACATCCGCCGTATCGGCGCCGTCAAGGAACGCGATGAAGTCATCGGCAACCAGACCCGCGTCAAGGTCGTCAAGAACAAGATGGCACCGCCCTTCAAACAGGTCGAATTCGACATCATGTATGGTGAAGGCGTCTCCAAGACGGGCGAACTCGTCGATCTCGGCGTCAAGGCCGGCATTGTCGAGAAGTCGGGCGCCTGGTTCTCCTATAACAGCCAGCGCCTCGGCCAGGGCCGTGAGAATGCCAAGACGTTCCTGCGCGACAATCCCGATGTCGCCCGCGAGATCGAAACGACATTGCGCCAGAATGCCGGCCTGATCGCCGACCGCTTCCTGGAAAACGGCGGGCCGGACCCGAACGACGGTGGCGACGGCGAGCCCTGATTGCGCCGCGGCGGCTGAACGGGCTGTCGCAAATGCATGCCGCGGTTTCTTGAATGCGGCATGGGCGGATTGAAAACGTGGAAAACCGGCCTCTTCTTCGCGAAAGGCCGGTTTTTTGACGTCTGGACAGGGGCGGGGGCGGGCGATAAAAGCCTTCAGTTCTCGCGCGCGCCCGCGTTTTCGGCCTTTCCCCAGGGAATGCCGGCAGGTGCGTGCAGTTTCGACGGAATTCGCGGATGGTGGCCTTTTCAGGCCTCCGGCGGGCACTCCGGCCGGCGGGGCGGTTTCGCATCTGCTGAACAGAAATTTGGTGGATGTTGCGCCCCGGCCTGGAGCGCAGACAGTGGCAAGGTAAGGACGCGATATGAGCGGCGTGAATGAGATCCGGTCGACTTTCCTCGACTATTTCCGCAAGAATGACCACGAGGTCGTGTCCTCCAGCCCGCTCGTGCCGCGCAACGACCCGACGCTGATGTTCACAAATGCCGGCATGGTGCAGTTCAAGAACGTCTTCACCGGCCTAGAGCAGCGTCCCTATTCGCGCGCCGTGACCGCGCAGAAATGCGTGCGCGCCGGCGGCAAGCACAATGACCTCGACAATGTCGGCTACACCGCACGCCATCACACCTTCTTCGAGATGCTCGGCAACTTCTCCTTCGGCGATTATTTCAAGGAACGCGCCATCGAGCTGGCCTGGAACCTGATCACCAAGGAATTCGGCATCGACAAGAAGCGTCTTCTCGTCACCGTCTACCACACCGACGACCAAGCCTTCGACCTCTGGAAGAAGATCGCCGGCCTGACCGACGATCGCATCATCCGCATTCCGACCAGCGACAATTTCTGGGCGATGGGCGATACCGGCCCCTGCGGCCCGTGCTCGGAAATCTTCTACGACCACGGCGATCATATCTGGGGCGGCCCGCCCGGCTCGCCGGAAGAGGACGGCGACCGCTTCATCGAGATCTGGAACCTCGTCTTCATGCAGTTCGAGCAGGTGACGAAGGAAGAGCGCGTCGACCTGCCGCGCCCGTCCATCGATACCGGCATGGGCCTTGAGCGTGTGGCGGCCCTGCTTCAGGGCAAGCATGATAACTACGATATCGACCTGTTCCGCGCGCTGATCGACGCCTCCGTCGAGGCGACCGGCGTCAAGGCCGAGGGCGAAGCCCGCGCCAGCCACCGGGTCATCGCCGACCATCTGCGTTCCTCCGCGTTCCTGATTGCCGACGGCGTGCTGCCGGCCAAGGACGGCCGCGGCTATGTGCTGCGCCGCATCATGCGCCGCGCCATGCGCCACGCGCAGCTTCTTGGCGCCAAGGAACCGCTGATGTGGAAGCTGCTCCCGACGCTGGTCGGCGAGATGGGCCGCGCCTACCCCGAACTGCAGCGCGCCGAAGCGCTGATTTCCGAGACGCTGAAGCTCGAGGAAACCCGCTTCCGCACCACGCTGGAACGCGGCCTCAACCTGCTCTCCGACGCGACCTCGACGCTCACCAAGGGCGACATGCTGGACGGCGAGACCGCCTTCAAGCTCTACGACACCTATGGTTTCCCGCTGGACCTGACGCAGGATGCGCTGCGCGCCCGCGAAATCAACGTCGATCTCTCCGGCTTCACCGATGCCATGGAGCGCCAGAAGGCCGAAGCGCGCTCGCACTGGGCCGGCTCCGGCGACAAGGCGATGGAGACGATCTGGTTCGAGCTCAAGGAAAAGCTCGGCGCGACGGAATTCCTCGGCTACGACACCGAGACCGCCGAAGGCGTCGTCCAGGCGATCGTGCGCCATGGCAAGGCGGTCGACAGTGCCGCAGCCGGCGAAGAGGTGCAGATCGTCGTCAACCAGACGCCGTTCTATGGCGAATCCGGCGGCCAGATGGGCGATACCGGCATCATCTCGTCCGACAATGCCAAGCTCACCGTTTCGGACACGCAGAAGAAGGGCGAGGGCGTCTTCGTTCATGTCGCGACCGTTGCCGAGGGCACGCTGAAGGTCGGCGATGCCGTCGCCTTGAATGTCGATCACGCCCGCCGTTCGCGCTTGCGCGCCAACCATTCGGCCACGCATCTGCTGCACGAGGCGCTGCGCGAGGTGCTCGGCACCCACGTTGCCCAGAAGGGCTCGCTGGTGGCGCCCGAGCGCCTGCGCTTCGACGTCTCGCACCCCAAGCCCATGACGGCCGATGAACTGCGCGTCATCGAGGACATGGCCAACGAGATCATCGTGCAGAATTCGCCTGTCACCACCCGCCTGATGACGGTCGACGACGCGATTGCCGAGGGCGCCATGGCGCTGTTCGGTGAAAAATACGGCGATGAAGTGCGCGTCGTTTCGATGGGCCAGGGCGTTCGCGGCGCCAAGGCGAACCGCGCCTATTCGGTCGAGCTGTGCGGCGGCACGCATGTGTCGTCCACCGGCGAAATCGGCCTCGTGCGCATCCTTTCCGATAGCGCCGTCGGCTCCGGCGTGCGCCGTCTGGAAGCCCTGACGGGCGAGGCGGCCCGCGCCTATCTCGCCGAGCAGGACGAGCGCGTGAAGGCGCTGGCCACCACGCTGAAGGCCCAGCCGGGCGAAGTGCTCGCCCGTGTCGAGGCGCTGGTCGACGAGCGTCGCAAGCTCGAGCGCGAACTGACGGAGGCCAAGAAGAAGCTCGCGCTTTCCGGCGGCCCGTCGGGTGGCGACGACGGTGTTCGCGAGGTTGCCGGCATCAAGTATCTCGGCAAGGTCGTCACCGGTGTCGAGCCGAAGGATCTGAAGAGCCTGGCGGACGAAGGCAAGAAGAGCCTCGGCTCCGGCGTCGTCACCTTCGTCGGCGTCTCGCCGGACGGTAAGGCGAGTGCCGTCGTGGCCGTCACGGACGACCTGACCGGCCGCTTCAGCGCGGTAGACCTGGTGCGCCGCGCCTCCGAGGCGCTCGGCGGCAAGGGCGGCGGCGGCCGCCCCGACATGGCGCAGGCCGGCGGTCCCGATGGCTCCAAGGCTGCGGATGCCGTAGACGCGGTGGCTGCCGTCATCGCCGGCTGATCGGGCGGTCAAACATCCTTCATCGATACGGCGGCGGGCTTTTGGCCCGCCGTTTTGTTTGCGAAGTCTTCAAGCTTTGCGCCTAGCATCTCCCCCGTGCGGGGAGCGTGTTTTGATTGAAAATATCGTCAGCATTTCAACCTTGATGATCTGTACCTTCCTGTCGACCATGGTCGTCGGGATATTCATGTTGCAGGTCTGGCTGACCGACCGGCGCCATGCGGCGGCAGGCTACTGGTGTCTGTCCATGTGGGTTGGCTCGCTCTGCACGCTGCTTTATGCGATGCGCCCCATGGGCTATCCGATGCTGACCGTCGGCGTTGCCAACATGCTGGCTGCGCTGGGCTATGCCCTGATGTGGGCCGGCTTTCGCGTCTTCGAGCGGCGCGCAGCCTCTCCGCTGGTCGTGGCGGCGGGGCCGGTGCTGTGGAGCCTTGGTTATCTCTTCGTACCCGCCATCACCGAAGACGTGAACAACCGCATCATTCTCTCGTCGTTGATCATCACGGCCTATTCGGTGTGGATCGGCCTCGATCTCTGGCGCGGGCGCGGCGGCGAGAGGCTGCCGAGCCGCACCATGTCCGCCGTCTTCTTCCTGTCGCACGGCATCATCTATTCGCTGCGCATCCCGATGGCCATCGTTTCGCCGGCGCCGCTCGGCAATGGCACGGCGCATTCCGCCTGGTTTGCGCTGTTCACGCTGGAACTCTTCGCTCACACGATCCTCGCCGCCATCGCCATGCTCGTTCTTATCAAGGAGCGCGGCGAGGCGCTCTATCGACAGGCGTCGCGCACCGACGCGCTGACAGGCATCGCCAATCGCGGTTCGTTCTTCGAGGACACGCGCATCCATCTTGCCGGACGCAACGACGGCACGCTGATGATCTTCGACCTCGACCGCTTCAAGGCGATCAACGACACGCATGGTCATGTGGCGGGCGATGCGGTTCTCAAGCGCTTCGCGGTGCATATCTCGGCCTCGCTGGAGGAGGGTATGCTGTTTTGCCGTTTCGGCGGGGAAGAGTTCGCGCTTTTTGCGCCCCGGCACAATATATCGCGGGCGGCGCTCTTCGCTGAACGGCTGCGGCAGGAGGTTGCGGCGCTCACCATCCTGAGCGAGGGGCGTGAGATCGGCGTCTCCGTCAGCATCGGCCTTGCCGATGTCGCGACCTTCGGCGCGGATTTCGACCGTCTGCATTCAGCCGCCGACGGGGCGCTCTATGCGGCGAAGGAAGCCGGACGCAACTGCGTCATGCGGGCAGCACCGGCCGCCGTGCTGTCCGGTTTTGCCGAGCGCATGTGCAAGCCCGCCGCCCGTCCCACCGGGGTCGCCGTCGCAGGTTAGGCAGCCCCGATCCGCTCCAGCGCATCGCTTGCCGCATTGGTGAAGATGACATGGTCGTGCAGGCCGTGCGCTTCGAGAAGACGGCGCATGTCCGGCTTCAGGCCGGCAATGTAGATCTGGACACCGGATCTGGTAGCCTTGCGCACCAGTCCTTCGATGACGCTGGCGGCGGTGGAGTCGATCAGCGGAACGTCGGTGCAATCGAGCACGAAGTTGCGCCGCTGGTCGGCGATACGGTCGAGCACGGAGCCGACGCTGGCGGCCGCACCGAAGAAGAACACGCCACTGATGCGATAGACCACGGTATCGGGATCGTCCGCCACGACCGGCCGCTCCGATATGCTGCCATCGTCCTTGCCGGCGTTTTCGACGGCGCGGACAAGGCGCGGCACGCTTTCCTCGCGGATGTCGACCGCCTTGCCCATGCGGTCGATGAACAGCACGGCCCCAAGCAGGAAGCCGACGACGATGCCTTCCGTGAGATCGCGGAACACGACGAGCAGGAAGGTGACCGCGACGACCGCCGCGTCGCCCCGCGAGGAGCGGATCAAGGCGGCGATGGCCGGGCGCTCGACCATGTTGAAGGCGACCACCGCGAGCACGCCAGCAAGGGCTGCGAGCGGGATGTAGCTGGCGAGCGGTGCGGCCACGAGCATGAAGAGCAGCAGGAAGAGTGCATGCAGCATGCCGGAGACGGGGCTGGTGGCGCCCGAGCGCACATTGGTTGCGGTCCGCGCAATGGTGCCGGTCACGCAGATGCCGCCGAACAGCGCCGATCCGACATTGGCAAAACCCTGTGCGATCAGCTCCATGCTGGAACGATGCCGCCGGCCGGTCATGCCATCGGCGACGACGGCGGAGAGCAGCGATTCGATGGCGCCGAGCAGCGCAAAGGAGATTGCATCCGGCAGCACGGCTATAACGAGATCCGGCGAGAAGGACGGCAGCGCCGGAATGGGCAGGCCGCGCGGAATGCCGCCGAAGCGGGTGCCGATCGTCTCGGCCGGCACAGCGAGGAGGGCGGTCGCAACGGAAGCCGTGACGACGGCGATGAGGAGGTTGGGCCAGTGCGGGCGGAAGCGGCGCAGGAGAAGGATGACGGCGATGGTGAGGCCGGCAACGCCGCAGGCGGCCGGATTGAATGTCGGCCGGGCGGCCCAGAGCGCCGTCAGCTTTTCCAGGATGGGACCGGGCTCGCGTCCGGCGAGTTTCAGGCCGAACAGCTCGCCGATCTGGCTGGCGAAGATGATGACGGCGATGCCGGCGGTAAAGCCGACCGTCACGGGATAGGGGATGAACTTTATGTATTTGCCGAGCCGGAAATAACCCGCGAGCGCCAGCATGAGCCCGGAGAGGAAGGTGGCGAGCAGGAGGCCTTCGACGCCGTGCCGGGCGACGGTCGCCGAGACGAGCACGATGAAGGCACCGGCCGGCCCGCCGACCTGGAACCGGCTGCCGCCGAGCGCCGAGACGAGGAAACCGCCGACAATGGCGGTATAGAGGCCGCGATCCGGCGTGACGCCGGAGGCGATGGCGATGGCCATGGAGAGTGGCAGCGCAACGATTGCGACCGTCAGTCCCGAGAGCGCGTCCGCCCTCAAGCGTGCCGCGCCGTAGCCCTCCGCGAACACGCTGGCGAGCTTGGGCATCAATGTATCGGTCATGAGAGCCTCGAAAGGCCGGTGGATGGAGGGCCGGCATGTCCATCTCACGCCGAGTCGGGCCCGTATGCAATTGACGGATGTCAAGTTCGCCAAAAAATGCGGGCAAGGCAAAAGCGCAGGATTTGTGAAATCGCTCCATGCTTGATTGAATGCGTCCCGACGAGAAAGGAAACGGCATGAGCGAGAACGAGATCTGGGCGGCCTACGAGAAGCGTCTGCTGCGCGTCTCCGCCTATATCTACGAGCATCTGGACGAGGATCTCGACCTCGGCCGGCTCTCGGAGATCGCCTGCCTTTCCGCCCATCACTGGCATCGTGTCTATCGGGCGGTGCACAACGAGACGCTGGCGATGACCGTCCGGCGGCTCAGGCTGCATCGCGCGGCGGGCGATCTGGTGAGAAGCGACCGCCCGGTCCGGGACATCGCCGCGCGCTGGGGTTATCCCAACCTGCAATCCTTCACGCGCACCTTCGCGGCCGCCTATGGCATGCCGCCGGCGCGCTACCGCAAGGATGGGCCCCATCGCGCCTTCGAACCCGAACACGGCAAGGAAACGTCCCGCATGTATGACATCGCCATCCGCACCCTTCCCGAGCAGACGCTGCTCTCGATTCCCCATACCGGGTCCTATATGGGCATCGGCAAGGCCTTCGAGGCGCTCTACGGCGCCCTGTTTT
>NZ_JBLZPH010000105.1:0-11017 GCF_049199205.1 Shinella sp. M31
ATATCAAGGAAATGCAGCCCTACGGTTTTGCCGAGGCCGTCGTCGAGGACCTCGCGGCCGGCTGGGACGAGGTTGCGGCCTGCCGCAAGCCGATGATCGCCGCCGTCAGCGGCTTTGCACTGGGCGGCGGCTGCGAGGTCGCGATGATGTGCGATTTCATCATCGCCTCGGAGACGGCGAAGTTCGGCCAGCCGGAAATCACGCTCGGCATCATTCCCGGTATGGGCGGCACGCAGCGCCTGACGCGCGCGCTCGGCAAGTCCAAGGCGATGGACCTGATCCTGACGGGGCGCCTGATGGATGCGGCGGAGGCGGAGCGCTCGGGTCTGGTGGCCCGCGTCGTCGCGCCGGAAAAGCTGCTCGACGAGGCGCTGGCCGCGGCGGAAAAGATCGCAGGCTTCTCGCTGCCTTCCACCATGATGGCCAAGGAGGCGGTGAGCCGCGCCTACGAAACGGTGCTATCGGAAGGCATGCGCGCCGAGCGCCGGCTGTTCCATGCGCTCTTCGCCACGGAAGACCAGAAGGAGGGCATGACGGCCTTCATCGAGAAGCGCAAGCCTGTGTTCGGCAACCGGTGAATCGTCCGAAGCGGCGTTTCTTGCAGAATCCGCGTTGACGACCCCGCGGTTTCCAGCTATACGCCGCCCACAGTTTGGAAAGCCGAGTTCTGAGGTTTTCCGATATTGCTCCCGAATTGCTTGGATGACAGGTCGCAGTGACCCGGCACAGCGAGGGTGGAGTTCGTGTCAGATTTCTGAAGAGAGGCATACATGGCCAATACCAGCTCGGCAAAGAAGGCGACCCGCAAGATCGCCACGCGCACCGCAGTCAACAAGTCGCGCCGTTCGCGCGTCCGCAACTTCATCCGCAAGGTCGAAGAAGCCATCGCTTCCGGCGACCAGGCTTCCGCTGCTGCCGCCCTCAAGGCCGCCCAGCCGGAACTGATGCGCGCTGCCACCAAGGGTGTGCTTCATGCCAACACGGCATCCCGCAAGGTTTCGCGCCTCGCGAACCGCGTCAAGACGATGACGGCAGCCTGATCAGCTCATCGGAGCTATGCAATATTAGTAAAAGCCCGGCGCCTGCGCCGGGCTTTTTGTTTTGTTTTTCGGGCTTGCTATGGTTAACGTGCACGGCTCGATCGTGTCAAAAGAGTGACGAAGAAAACCCTTTAAATTCAGTTACTTGTGAGAGGTTATCCCGTCGCGATGCCCCTTTCGTAGCGGGAGTTTGACAGCAATCTGAGTCAAGCGAATTTTTATTTTTTTCGTTTTTCCAGCGTCACGAAACCCACCCGAAAACAAAGCCATTGATTCCTAACGGATTCTGTTGCGAGGGGGGCTTTCCGAGTCAAAAACGCTTGTCCGAGTCAACGCCTGCCCCTTAATTTTGCGTAAAATTCGTGATTGATCTTGGGGCGTGATCCTGCCTAAATGCTTTCCACAGGGGGCGCGGACATATCCCGAAAATGATCGCCGGCAAGACTGTCTCAGAAGGCAGCGGTGGTTGTTTGTTCCCTGTAACGGAGCTGCCCACGCTTCGTAAAATCATCCAACCGGCAAAGCTTGCCCCAGGTGCCCCTGGCACACTGGCAGGGTTTTTTGCGACTTCGGTTGCGCCGGATGAAAGCCGCGAGGACGGCCGGATGAAAGCGGGCATGCCTGCCGGACGCTCAACGAGGGAGCGGATGGCGTGGCTCACAAACGGACCAAGCGGATCGGCATGACGCCGGATCTTTGAGGCCCGACTTGTGTTTGACAAGCAGGACCGTGCTGAAGGTAGGGGGTCGGCACTGTCAGGGACACCAGAACCCGTTCGGGCGATTGGCTCGACACGGACGGGAGATGGCAAACATGGAAGGCGTCGGCAGAACTGCCGGCGTGGCGAAGAAGCATGAAAGAAGGCGGCAAGATGCAGATGAATACGGCGAGGACGACTGGTGCATTCGCGAACGGGGAAAATGCACTCAAGGCGCTTCCAAAAGAAGAAGCGACGGCGGCGGGGGTTCCATCCGATATGAAGCAGGACGCGATTTTCGAACGGGTCAGCGCGCGCCTGAAAGCGCAGGTCGGTCCGGACGTCTTCGCAAGCTGGTTCGGTCGGCTGAAGATCCATTCCGTCTCCAAGAGCGTCGTGCGCCTTTCGGTGCCCACGACCTTTCTGAAGTCCTGGATCAACAACCGTTATCTCGATCTCATCACCAGCCTGTTCCAGCAGGAGGATGCCGAAATCCTCAAGGTGGAAATTCTGGTACGCACCGCGACCCGCGGCGTGCGTCCCGGCAGCCTCGACGAGGCCGTCGCCATTGCAGAACCCGCGCCGCAGGCCCAGCCGCGCCGTGCCGCCTCCGGTGCGCAGCCCGTCGCCAATGCCATCGCCTCGATTGCGCCTGCCGCCCAGCCGCGCGCCCAGCACACCGGCCCGCTCTTCGGTTCGCCGCTCGACCAGCGCTATACGTTCGATGCCTTCGTCGAGGGCACCTCGAACCGTGTCGCCCTTGCTGCCGCCCGCACCATCGCGGAAGCCGGCGCCGGGGCCGTGCGCTTCAATCCGCTCTTCGTCCATTCCAGCGTCGGCCTCGGCAAGACGCATCTTCTGCAGGCCATCGCGCTCGGTGCGCTTTCCAGCGCCCGCAATCCGCGCGTCGTCTATCTGACGGCGGAATATTTCATGTGGCGCTTCGCAACCGCGATCCGCGACAACGACGCGCTCTCGCTGAAGGAGACGCTGCGTAACATCGATCTCCTGATCATCGACGACATGCAGTTCCTGCAGGGCAATTCGATCCAGAACGAGTTCTGCCACCTGCTCAACATGCTGCTCGATTCCGCCAAGCAGGTCGTCGTCGCCGCCGACCGCGCGCCATGGGAACTGGAATCGCTCGATCCGCGGGTGCGCTCGCGCCTCCAGGGCGGCGTCGCCATCGAGATGGAAGCGCCCGACTACGAGATGCGTCTCGAAATCCTCAAGCGCCGCCTTGCGGCCGCTCAGCAGGAAGACGGCTCGCTCGATATCGCGCCGGAAATTCTGAGCCACGTCGCCCGCAACATCACGGCCAGCGGACGCGAGCTGGAAGGCGCCTTCAACCAGCTGCTCTTCCGCCGCTCCTTCGAGCCGAACCTGACGATCGAACGTGTCGACGAACTGCTCGGCCATCTCGTCGCCGCCGGCGAGCCGCGTCGCGTGCGCATCGAGGACATCCAGCGCGTCGTTGCCAAGCACTACAACGTGTCGCGCCAGGAACTGGTCTCGAACCGCCGCACCCGCGTCATCGTCAAGCCGCGCCAGATCGCCATGTATCTTTCGAAGACGCTGACGCCGCGTTCCTTCCCGGAAATCGGCCGCCGTTTTGGTGGACGTGACCACACGACCGTGCTGCATGCCGTGCGCAAGATCGAGGAACTGATCTCCGGCGATACCAAGCTCAGCCACGAGATCGAGCTTCTAAAGCGCCTGATCAACGAATAGGCTCTTTGCCCTTCGACACGCCGCCGTGCCGTCCCTTGGACGCGCACGGCGTTGTCTGTATGGATACCGGCATGCGGCTGCTCGTCACTTATATGGAACTGCGTGAACCACCCGCAGGCCGTCCGGCGCCGCATGTGCCGGCCTTTCCTCTCGCTTTCCAGTCGGAACGCCTTTCCGTCGAGGACTACCTTGTTCTCTACCGGGAGATTGGTACGCCGCTCACCTGGGATTCCCGCCTGCACATGCCTCAGGCGGTGCTGGCAGCCTTCCTGTCCGCTCCATCGACTGCAACCTTCGTCCTGCGGGAAGCGGACCAGGCAATCGGTCTCTGCGAATTCGATGCTGCCGATACCGATGAGATCGAGCTCACGCATTTCGGCCTCGTGCCCGCCGCCTATGGCCGGCGCATCGGCCCCTGGCTGCTCGATACGGCGCTGCGGGCCATCTGGCGCGAGGCGACGCGGCGGATCTGGCTCCATACCGACACCAACGACCATCCGAGGGCGCAGGCGACCTACAGGCGCGCGGGTTTCGAGGTCTACAAAGAACAGTTCGAAGATTTTCCGGATTAGCTTCCGCGCACCGCGCGGGCCTCTTCGGTCAGCCATTGCCGCAGCGTCGCGACGGCCGGGCGGTCCAGCGCACCGGGTGGATAGACGATGTAATAGGCTAGCCCCGTCGCGACACCCTTCGAAAAGGGTGCGATCAGCCGGCGCTCCTGGACTTCCCGCGCCACCAGCGACAGCCGCACCAGTACCACGCCATCGCCCGCCTTTGCCGCTTCGATGGCGCCGTTGCTGTCGGTGAAGACGGGACCGCGCTGGGCGTCGATCTCGGTGATGCCATTGGATTCCAGCCAGAGCCGCCAATCCTGCCGGTGCACGTCGTGGATCAGCACATGTTTTTTGAGGTCTCCCGGTTCGTCGAGTGGTATCCGCTCGCGCAGCGAGGGGGCGATGACCGGTACGAGGTCGTCATCCAGCAGCCGTTCGCTGACCAGCCCCTCATAGCGGCCGAAACCGTGGCGGATCGCGATATCGACGCCGTCGCGGGCGAAGTCGACGAGGCGGTTGGAGGCGCTGATGCGGATATCGGCGCCCGGCAGACGCTCCTCGAATTTCGGCAGGCGCGGCACCAGCCATTGCGCGGCGAAGGTCGGCGTGCAGCTGATCAGCAAGGTCGCGGGTGAGCGTGCCCGGATCAGCAATTCCTCCGTCGCCTCGCGCATCAGCCGGAAGGCCGAGCGCATCGCCTTGAAATATCCTTCGCCATCGTCGGTCAGGATGAGCCGGCGCGGCTTGCGCTCGAAGAGCCGTACGCCGAGCGCCTCCTCGAGATCACGGATCTGCAGGCTGACGGCGCCGGGCGTCACAGAAAGTTCATCGGCGGCAAGCGTGACGGAGAGATGGCGTGCCGTCGCCTCGAAGGCGCGCAGGCCGGACAGGGAGGGAAGGCGACCGTTCATGGTTTAGTTTTCCTCTCTGATATCGGGAAATATGATCGTTTGTACATAGCCGAAATAACCGGAATGATAGCGCAAATTCCGGCGTTTCACATCCGGCCATTTCATCCGGTTTAGAAAAAATCTCTGAGGAGCCTATCATGGCAAACCGTCCCATGACGACGATCGAATGGGGTCTGCTCATCGCGCTTTCGGCGCTCTGGGGCGGCTCGTTCCTGTTCAACGGCATTCTTGTGCGCGAGCTGCCGCCACTCACCATCGTTGCCGGCCGCGTGACGCTGGCGGCGGTCGTGCTCTGGGCCATCGTGCGCCTCTCCGGCCATGCCGTGCCGCGCAGCCGCGAAGTCTGGCTCGCCTTTCTCGGCATGGGCGTGCTGAACAATGTCATCCCCTTCTCGCTGATCGTCTGGGGCCAGACCCATATCGCCAGCGGCCTTGCCTCGATCCTCAATGCCACAACGCCGCTCTTCGCTGTCATCGTCGCCCATGGGATGACGGAGGATGAGAAGATGACGGGCGGCCGGCTGGTCGGCGTGCTCGTCGGTTTCGCGGGTGTCGCGTTGATGATCGGCCCTTCGGTCCTGTCGGATCTCGGTACGAATGTGCTGGCGCAACTGGCGGTACTCGGAGCTGCGGTGTCCTATGCCTTTGCCGGCATCTGGGGCCGCCGCTTCCGTCGCATGGGACTGCCGCCGCTCTTGCCGGCCGCCGGACAGGTCACGGCCTCGGCGCTGATCATGCTGCCGGTGGCGCTGGTCGTCGATCGTCCTTGGACGCTGGCTGTGCCCTCGCAGGAAGCTTGGCTTGCGCTCTTCGGCCTTGCCGTGCTCGCCACCGCACTCGCCTATGTCATCTTCTTCCGCATCCTTGCGACGGCGGGCGCGACGAACTTGATGCTGGTGACCTTCCTCATCCCCGTCAGCGCCATCCTGCTGGGTGCGCTCGTTCTGGGCGAGGTGCTGGCGCCAAAGCATTTTGCCGGCATGGCGCTGATCGCCGTCGGTCTTGCAGCCATCGACGGGCGTGTCCTGAAGATGTTTGCGGACAAGCGCCGCTCAGCAGACGCTTAACAGGCGAGATCGGCGACCACGGCATCAAGGATCAGCATACCCGCCGGCGTGCAGCGCAGGCGGGAATTGCCGAGGCGCTCGATGAAGCCGTGCTCGATAAGGAACTGTTCGCGGTCCGGATCCGGCTCGCGACCGGACAAAGCCTGCCAGCGCACGAGATCGATGCCTTCCTTCAGGCGAAGGCCCATCAAAAGCAGCTCGTCGGCCTGCGCCTCGCGCTCCAGCAGTTCCTGATCGACCATGCCGTGGCCTTCGGCTTCGACGAGGCTCAGCCAGCCCTCCGGTTTGCGTTCCGTGGCGGTGGCGATCTTCGCGCCGCCGGTCGTCAAGCGGCCGTGGGCGCCGGGGCCGATACCGACATAGTCGCCGTAGCGCCAGTAGGTGAGGTTGTGGCGGCTTTCGGAGCCGGGGCGGGCATGGTTGGAAACCTCGTAGGCCGGCATGCCCTCGCGCTCGGTGATCTCCTGCGTCGCCTCGTAGAGCACGGCGGATTGCTCGCCATCCGGCACGATCAGCTTGCCGGCCTTGTGCAGGCCGTAGAAGGGCGTGCCCTCCTCGATGGTGAGCTGGTAGAGCGACAGGTGATCGACGGCGTAGGAGACGGCCTCCTTCAGCTCGCGGTCCCATTCCTCGACGGTCTGGTTCGGGCGGGCATAGATGAGGTCGAAAGACATGCGCGGAAAGATGTCTCGCGCCAGCCGGATCGCCTTCAGCGCATCGGCGACATCGTGCAGGCGCCCCAAAAATTTCAGGTCGCGGTCGTTCAGCGCCTGCACGCCGAGCGAGACTCGATTGACGCCGGCCGCGCGATAGCCGCGAAAACGCTCCGCCTCGACGCTGGAGGGATTGGCCTCCATGGTGATCTCGATACCATCTGGCACATGCCAGTGGCGGGCGATGCCGTTCAGGATCGCATCCACTGTCTCCGGCGCCATCAGCGAAGGCGTGCCGCCGCCCATGAAGATGCTGGTGACGGTGCGCGAGCCGGTGAGCCGCCGCATCGTCGCCATTTCCTTCAGGAAGGCCTGCACGAAGCGCGGCTGGTCGACCGGCTGGTGGCGCACATGGCTGTTGAAGTCGCAATAGGGGCATTTGGCGGCACAGAACGGCCAGTGCACATAGATGCCGAAGCCGGGATCGGAGAGATCCGGCGTAAAGCTCGGCCGCATGTCGAAGGGCACTGCCGTCATTTGTCTGTTACGCCTTCAGGCAGGTTTCGACGAAGATCTTGAAGGCACGCGCCCGGTGCGACAGCGCCGTGGCATCGCCGGGCTTCCAGCCATGCTTTTCCTCCGCGCTCATCTCGCCGAAGGTGGTCGCGTAGCCCTCGGGCTGGAACACGGGGTCATAGCCGAAGCCCTTGTCGCCGCGCGGTGGCCAGACGACAGTGCCTTCCACCTCGCCGCGAAAGAGTTCGGTATGGCCGTCCGGCCAGGCAAGGCAGAGCACGGAAACGAAGCGCGCGGTGCGGTCCTTGGCCTCGCTCGCGCCCTTGTCGGCGAGCGCCTTTTCGACCTTCTCCATGGCCATCGCGAAATCGCGGGTGCCATCTTCCTTTTCCGCCCAGTTGGCGGTGTAGACGCCCGGCGCGCCATCAAGCGCATCGATCGCGAGGCCGGAATCGTCCGAGAGGGCAGGCAGGCCTGAGGCCTTGGCGGAGGCGAGCGCCTTGATGGCGGCATTTTCCTCGAAGGTCGTGCCGGTTTCATCCGGCTCGTCGAATTTCAGTTCGGCGGCGGATTTGGCGAAAAAGCCGAAGGGGCCGATCAGGTCCTCGATCTCACGGATCTTTCCGGCATTGTGGCTGGCGACGACGATCGTCTTGGTATCGAGCTTGCGCATAAAATCCTCAGGCGATGGCCCACAGACCGGGCTCGGCACATTCGAGGCTGTTGCCGGCGGGGTCGCGGAAATAAATGGAGCGGGCGCCGTTCGGCCAGTAAAAATCCGCTTCGATGGTGATGCCGGCTTCTATGAGCTTTTTCACCCAAAAATCAAGCTCTGGCCCGGGGACCCGGAAGCAGGCGTGTCCCGCCCCGATCGCTCCGTGCACCGGCACGGGAAAGGCCTGCGGCGGTGGCGGGTGGATGGTCTCTTGCGGATTGAAGATCAGGAGAACGCCGGGACCGCATCGAAAGAAGACGTGGCGGTTTGCCTGCCGGGTGATCTTTTCAAGCCCCAGAATGCCGCCATAGAAGGCTTCCGCCGCGTCGAGGTCGTCAGCATAGAGTGCTGTTTCGAGAATGCCTTCGATCGCGGCGGTCATGGTCGTGCCTTATCCGGCGATCGCCTGCTTCTGCAGGGCGACGAGGTCGGCGATGCCGTTGCGGGCAAGCGTCATCAGGCTGGAGAATTCCTCTTCCGTAAACGGCTTGCCTTCGGCGGTGCCCTGGATCTCGACGATGCCGCCCGAGCCGGTCATGACGAAATTGGCGTCGGTCTCGGCGGCGGAGTCTTCGAGATAGTCTAGGTCGATCACCGACTGGTTTGCGAAGATGCCGCAGGAGATCGCCGCGATATGATCCTTCAGGACCTTCTCCGTCTTGATCATGTTGCGCGCTTCCATCCATTTCAGGCAGTCGTGCAGGGCGATGAAGGCGCCGGTGATCGAGGCCGTGCGCGTGCCGCCATCGGCCTGGATGACGTCGCAGTCGATGGTGATCTGGCGCTCGCCGAGCGCTTCGAGATCGACGATGGCGCGCAGCGAGCGGCCGATCAGGCGCTGGATTTCCTGCGTGCGGCCGCCCTGCTTGCCGCTGGCGGCTTCGCGCTTCATGCGGTCGCCGGTGGCGCGCGGCAGCATGCCGTATTCGGCCGTCACCCAGCCCTTGCCGCTGTTGCGCAGCCACGGCGGCGTCTTGTCTTCCAGGCTTGCCGTGACCAGCACATGCGTATCGCCGAACTTGACCAGGCAGGACCCTTCGGCATGTTTGGACACGTTGCGCTCGAAGGAAACCTTGCGCATCTGATCGGTTTTTCTGCCGGACGGCCGCATGACGAACTCCTGTCTCATGATATCTTGCAAGGTGCTTTAGACCAGTTCGCCGGATGAGGGAATGGCGCGGCCGCGCCGTCGCCGATTTCTCGGCATGGTGCGCCGCGAAAATCCGTTTTGCGCTGGCAGTCGAAATCACTATATTCGCAGGGAATAACAAGGTTGCTGATGAAAGATGGTTTTGAGGTCTCCGGGTCCTGATATTCATTCGTCGCTCGATGAGCGATCGGGCGAGATCTTCCGTCGCATCGTGGAAAGCTATCTCGAAAGCGGCGAGCCGCTCGGTTCGCGCAACCTGTCGCGCATCCTGCCTATGTCGCTGTCGCCCGCCTCCGTGCGCAATGTGATGAGCGATCTGGAGGAGTTGGGCCTCATTTATTCGCCGCATATCAGCGCCGGCCGCCTGCCGACGCAGCTCGGCCTGCGCTTCTTCGTCGATGCCTTCATGCAGATCGGCAACATCTCTGCGGAGGACCGCGCGTCGATAGAGCGGCATGTGCGCCCGCACGGCCAGAAGCACACGGCCGTCGAGACGATGATGAACGAGGCGAGCCAGGCGCTGTCGGGCATGTCGCGCGGTGCCGGCCTCGTCATCACCACCAAGAACGATGCCGTGCTCAAGCATGTCGAGTTCATTCGGCTGGAGCCCACCAAGGCGCTGGTCGTGCTGGTCGGCGATCACGACCAGGTGGAAAACCGCATCATCGAGCTGCCGGCCGGCGTCACCGGCTCGCAGCTCACCGAGGCTGCCAACTTCCTCAACGCCCATCTTGCCGGCAACACACTGGTCGAGGCGCGCTCGCAGCTGGAGCGCCTGCGCGGCGAGATCAGCGGCGAGCTGGACAAGCTGTCGCAAGATCTCGTCGAGCGCGGCCTTGCCGTCTGGTCCGGTGGGTTCGAGGAGGGCAAGCCGACGCGGCTCATCGTGCGCGGCCGGGCAAACCTGCTCGAAGGCCTTGCCGGCGCCGACGACATCGACCGCCTGCGCATGCTGTTCGACGACCTCGAACGCAAGGACGGCCTGATCGAGCTCTTGAACCTTGCGGAAGCCGGACCGGGCGTTCGCATCTTCATCGGCTCGGAGAACAAGCTCTTCTCGCTGTCCGGCTCCTCGCTCATCGTCGCACCCTATCGCGATAGCGACGAGAAGATCGTCGGCGCCGTCGGCGTCATCGGTCCTACACGGCTCAATTATTCGCGCATTGTGCCGATGGTGGACTATACCGCGCAGCTGATGTCGCGGCTTTCGCGCTGAAGTGGCCATCCGCCCTTGATTTTTCGGGCTCAAAGCTCGATATCGGGCCCAAACCCAGGACACATGCAATTCGGAGACCGTCATGACCGACGAGAACAAGAAACACGGACCTGACGACGTGGTGGACATCAGCCTGGCTGCGGATGCAGCGGCAGACGCCGCCGTCGAGGCCGAGACCCCGTCCGAGCCGGATCCGCTCGACGTGCTGCGCGCCGAGAATTCGGACCTGCGCGACAAGTATCTGCGCCTTGCCGCGGAGATGGACAACCTGCGTCGTCGCACCGAGCGCGACGTGAAGGATGCCAAGTCCTATTCCGTCGCCGGTTTCGCCCGCGACATGCTGGCCGTCTCCGACAACCTGCGCCGCGCGCTCGACGCGATCCCGGCCGATGCGCTGGCAAACGACGACAGCGTCAAGACCCTGGCCGAAGGTGTGGAGATGACCGAGCGTTCGATGCTCACCGCTCTCGAACGGCATGGCGTGCGCAAGCTCGAGCCCATCGGCGAGAAGTTCGACCCGAACTTCCACCAGGCGATGTTCGAGGTCCCGAACGCCGAGGTTCCCAACAACACGGTCGTCCAGGTCGTGCAGGACGGCTACGTCATCGGCGAGCGCGTGCTGCGCCCGGCCATGGTCGGCGTCGCCAAGGGCGGCCCGAAGGCGCCGGCCGGCGAGGCGGGTGCCACGCAGGCCTGATCGAAGACTTTTATGGACACAGAAAAACCGGCGGTCGCAAAACCGCCGGTTTTTTCATGCGAGCTTGAAA
>NZ_JBLZPH010000106.1:0-32466 GCF_049199205.1 Shinella sp. M31
GGTGACGGCGACGCCGCCGAAATAGGCGACCCAGATGCGCCAGGGCGCATCGCCGGCAAATTCGGCTTCCGCTATGGTGCGGAAGAGCAGGAGCGGCACGGCGACGCGGAAGACGAATTCGCCAAGCCCCTCCCCCAGTTCCTCCCGGAGGTAGCCGGTGCGGACGAGAAGCCAGCCAATGAGAATGAGCGCGAAGACGGGGAGAACATTGAGGGCGACGTCGGACATGATCATTCCGGGCAGGAAGCAGACGGCGACGCGCACCGTCTCAAGATACCGTCATGGGTAGAGCAATCGCCGGAAGGGGTCCAGCGCGATACGGCCGAAAAGCGCGCAAATGAAAAAAGCGAGGGTTATCCCCCCGCTTCCTCATCCCGGCCTGGCCGGGGAAGTGTTTCGCGCTGTGCCAGTACATCCGTGGTCACTGCGGTTCGAAACACGACTTTCGTGTCTGACGAGGGTTCTACAGACCCGCTGTTACAGGGGTATGACAGAAACCGTCCGTCGATGAGATGAAGTCTGCCCCGATATGGTTAACAAAAGGTTAATGCGCAAGGCCGGTGAAAAAATTCGCAATTCCGGCGATTGAACCGGCGATGTCAAACGTCTTTCCCCTTGGTTCCATGCGCCATGCCCTTTCCATCCCTCACGGCTCCCTGTCTTTCGATTGACAAGCCGGCTCCGGGTTCGGACAGTGGCGGCGGCAACGAGACGGCAGCGGTAGGAGGACTTCATGTCTAAACGCGCATTCCTGGGTTTCTCGGCACTTCTTCTTTCCGTGATCGCCTCACCGCCCCTGCCGGCCCAGGCCGAAGAGGCCCGCTCCGTCGTCACGACCGAGAACAGCGACTATTTCGGTTTCGATCTGCGCACCGTGCAGGACGTGACGCTCGACCAGTGCAAGAGCGACTGCATCGACGACCTCTCCTGCCGCGCCTTCACCTACAATCCCAAGGTGAAGTGGTGCTTCCTGAAGAGCGACTTCAACCAGCTCAACCATTTCCAGGGCGCAATCGCCGGCAAAATCCTGAAAGCCGACACGGCTGCCGATATCGGCGCCGCACCGGCCATGCCCTTCATTACGGAATACATGCTGACCGACGCGCGCGCGTTCCGCGACAATCTCGCGCTCGCCGCCGATCAGGCCGGCCAAGGCGCGGAAAGCCTTGCCTCGCTCGGCCGCATCGAGACGGCGTCGAGCCGCTTCGACCAGGCGCTTGCTGCCTATCGCGGCGCGCTGTCGCTGGCACCGGACGATTATTTCCTCTGGATCGAGACGGCCGAATCCATGGGCCGCGCTTACAACAACAGCTATCTCGCCGGCCAGGGCGCGCTTGCCGCGATCAACGCCTACCAGCTGTCGCGCACCACCGAGACGCGGGCGCGGGCGCTCGCGGTGCTGGGCGACACGCTCGACAAGTCGAGCAACTACCGTGCGGGCATCAATGCCTACAAGGCGAGCCTCGACCTAAAGGACGACGTCGCCGTCCGCTCGGCCTATCTCGGCCTGCGCGCGCGCCAGGGCTTCCGTATCGTCAACCACACGATCGATTCCGACAGCGCGACGCCGCGGGCCTGCGTGGAATTCTCCGAGCCGCTGGTGAAGTCCGGCGCCGACTACGCCTCCTTCGTTACGCTCGACGGTGCGGCACCGAAGGCCATCGAGGCCAAGGACCGGCAGATCTGCGTCGAGGGCCTGACGCACGGCCAGCGCTACAAGATCACCTTCCGCGCCGGCCTGCCGTCGTCCGTCGATGACCCGCTGGCCGCCGCCTCCGACCTCGACATCTACGTGCAGGACCGCGCCGCCATGGTGCGCTTCACCGGTGACGGCTTCGTGCTGCCCGGCAGCGTTCGCCGCGGCATCCCGATCGTTTCCGTCAACACCGACAGCGCCGACCTGAAGCTCTACCGCGTCGGCGACCGCGCCATTGCGGGCCTGCTCAATGAAAGCCGCTTCCTCACCCAGCTCGATGGCTATTCCGCCAGCCGCATCGAAAGCGAAAACGGCGAGCTGGTCTGGGAAGGCAAGATCGAGATTTCGCCGGAGCTGAACAAGGACGTCGTCACCAGCTTCCCGGTCGACGAGGCGCTGCCTGAGCGTAAGCCCGGCGTCTACGTGTTGACCGCCGCCGCCTCCAACGGCCGCAGCAACGAGTGGGACACCAAGGCGACGCAATGGTTCGTCGTCTCGGATGTCGGCCTTACCACCTATGCCGGCACTGATGGTCTTAACGTCTTCGCCCGCTCGCTCGACACGGCCGGCCCGCTCGACGGCGTCGAGCTGCAACTGATCGCCAAGAACAACGAGGTGCTCGGTACGGCGACGACCGATGCGGACGGCCGCGCGACCTTCACCGCCGGCCTGATGCGCGGCACCGCCGCCAACACGCCCGCCGTCATCCTCGCGAAGAAGGGCGAAGGCGATTTCGTCTTCCTCGACATGACGCGCGCCGGCTTCGACCTTTCCGACCGCGGCGTCACCGGCCGTCCGGCACCGGGCGCCATCGACGTGCTGGCCTGGACCGAGCGCGGCATCTACCGTGCCGGCGAAACGGTGCATGCCTCCGCGCTTGCCCGCGACATTGAGGCGAATGCCGTCGAAAAACTGCCGCTGACCTTCGTCTTCAACCGGCCCGACGGCGTGGAAGACCGCCGCATGGTCTCGGATGGCGCAGCCCTCGGCGGTCATACGATCGATCTGCCGCTGCAGGACAACAGCATGCGCGGCACCTGGACCATGCAGGTCTATACCGACCCGAAGGGCACGGCGATTGCCGAAAAGACCTTCCTCGTCGACGACTTCGTGCCCGATCGCATCGAATTCGACATGACGAGCGAGGCCAAGGAGGTCGAGGCCGGCGTTGCCGCTCCCGTCTCTGTCGAAGGCCGCTACCTCTATGGCGCGCCGGGTGCCGGCCTCGAAATCGAGGGCGACGTCGCGCTGAAGCCGACCCATCAGGATCCCGCCTATCCCGACTATGTCTTCGGTCTTGCCGATGAAGAGGCGATCGAGGAAAGCCGCATTCCGCTCGAAGGCCTCGACGTGCTCGACGAGGACGGCAAGGCGACTTTCGACATCAATGTCGCCGATCTGCCTGCTACCACCCAACGCCTCGAAGCGCTCGTGACGCTGCGCATGATGGAGGCCGGCGGCCGCGCCGTCGAACGCAGCCTCACTTTGCCCGTCAAATCCGAAGGCGCGATGATCGGCGTGAAGCCGGAGTTCAAGGGCGACCTCTCGGAAAACACCGTCGCCAACTTCAACGTCATCACCGTCGGTGCCGACGGCAAGAAGCAGGCGATGCAGGGCCTGCCCTGGAAGCTGCTTGCCGTGGAGCGGAATTACCAATGGTATCGCGACGGCAGCTCGTGGCGCTATGAGCCGGTGCTCTCCACCTCGCAGGTCGCCAACGGCACGCTCGACGTCACCGCTGACGGCGGCAAGATTTCCGTGCCTGTGACCTGGGGCCGCTACCGCCTCGAAGTGGAAAGCCCGGAGCCGGAAGGCCCCGCCACCAGCGTCGAGTTCGACGCCGGCTGGTATGTCGCCGCAAGCTCGACCGAAACGCCGGATGCGCTGGAAATCTCGCTCGACAAGGAAAGCTATGCGGTCGGCGACACGGCCAAGCTGAAGGTCTCCCCGCGCCATGCCGGCCAGGTTCTCGTGACCATCGGTGCCGAAAGCCTGATCGCCACCCAGACGGCGGCCATCGGCGCGGACGGCGGCGAGATCGACATTCCCGTCACCAAGGAATGGGGTCCCGGCTCCTATGTGACCGCGACGCTCTTCCGCCCCGGCTCCGACCAGGAAAGCCGTATGCCGATGCGCGCCATCGGCATCACCTGGCTGAAGGTCGATCCGGCGGATCGCAAGCTCAACCTTTCGCTCGACCTGCCGGAAAAGACCCTGCCGCGCCAGCCGCTCGACATTTCGCTGAAGGTCGCCGGCGCCGGTATTGGCGAAGAGGCCTACATCACGGTTGCCGCCGTCGATGTCGGCATTCTCAACCTCACCCGCTATGAAGCGCCCGATCCGGCCACCTGGTACTTCGGCCAGCGCCGCCTCGGCATGGAAATCCGCGACCTCTACGGCCGCCTGATCGACGGCTCGCTCGGCACGACCGGCCGGCTGCGCACCGGTGGCGACGGCGGCGAAGGCGCCCTTCAGGGCGATCCGCCGAAGGAAAAGCTCGTCGCCTTCTTTGCCGGCCCCGTGAAGCTCGATGCCGACGGCAATGCCAAGGTCAGCTTCGACATTCCGCAGTTCAACGGCACCGCCCGCGTCATGGCCGTCGCCTGGACGAAGACCGGTGTCGGCAGCGCCTCGAAGGACGTCGTCATCCGCGATCCCGTCGTCGTGACCGCAAGCCTGCCGAAGTTCCTCGCTCCAGGAGACCGTTCGGACCTGCGCCTCGACATCGCCAATACGGATGCGCCGGCCGGCGACTACACGCTGGAGATCACCCACAATGCTTCCGTGATGGTCGAACAGACCGGCGCGAGCCAGACGGTGAAGCTCGAAGCCGGCGGCAAGACCGCGCTGACCCTGCCCCTGATCGGCGGCGAGATCGGCGACGGCCTCATCTCGCTCAAGCTCTCCAACGGCAACGGCCTATCGCTCGAACAGGCCCTCAACGTGCCGGTGCGTCCGGCCGCCATGCCGATCACCACGCGCCGGCCGCTCGAAATCGCGGCAAACGGCAGCCTGACGATCGATGACCAGCTGCTTGCCGACAGCCAGATTGCCGGCGCCTCCGTCAGCCTCAGCGTGTCGCGGGCCGCCGCCTTCGACATCCCGGCGCTGCTGATGGCGCTCGATCGCTACCCCTATGGCTGCACCGAGCAGACCTCGAGCCGCGCCCTGCCGCTGCTTTACCTCAGCGAGCTTTCCAAGCAGTCCGGCCTGCCGGAAGACACGGAAACGCAGAAGCGCGTGCAGGATGCCATCTACCGCGTGCTGGCCAACCAATCGTCCTCGGGCAGCTTCGGCCTGTGGTCGCCGGGCTATGGCGATCTGTGGCTCGATGCCTTCGTGACGGACTTCCTGACCCGCGCCCGCGAACAAAAGTTCGACGTGCCGGAACAGGCGATGCTGCAGGGGCTTTCCAACCTGCAGAACTCCATCTCCTATGACGTCAACGTCTCCACCCAGGGCAACGAGATCGCCTATGCGCTCTACGTGCTCGCCCGCAACCGCAAGGCCGCGATCAGCGACCTGCGCTACTATGCCGACACGAAACTGTCGGAGTTCTCCTCGCCGCTCGCCCGTGCGCATCTTGCCGCGGCCCTCGGCCTCTATGGCGATGCCCAGCGCGCGACGAGCATCTTCGAAAACGCGCTCGGCCTTTCCCGCGACAGCGTCATGACCGCTAGCCTCTCGCGCACCGACTATGGTTCGTCGCTGCGTGACGGTGCCGCGATCCTGGCGCTCGCCGCCGAGGCACGGCCGGTTCCGGGCATCATTCCGGAGCTTTCCAAGCTCGTCGCCAAGCAGTGGGAGAACAAGCGCTGGACCAGCACGCAGGAACAGACCTGGATGCTGCTCGCCGCCCGCTCCGTGAAGGATGCCGACAAGGACCTGAAGCTGGAGATCAACGGTGCGGCCCGCGACGGCGGCTATGCCGCGCAGATGACGGGCAAGTCCCTGCTGGAGAACCCGCTGACCATCGCCAACCGCACCAGCGAGCCGGTTTCCGCCGTGCTCACCACGGTCGCGGCTCCCATCGATCCGCTGCCGGCCGGCGGCGACGGCTTTGCCATTGAGCGCACCTACTACACGCTCGACGGCGAGGAGGCGACGATCACCGAGGCGCAGCAGAACGAGCGCTACGTCGTGGTGCTGAAGGTGACGGAGCACAACAACTGGGCTTCGCGCATCATCATCACCGACCTCCTGCCCGCCGGCTTCGAAATCGACAATCCGAGCCTCGTCGATAGCGCGAAACTCGCTAATTTCGACTGGCTCGGCGAGACGGAAGCGGCGCATACGGAGTTCCGCTACGACCGCTTCGTCGCGGCCTTCAACCGCAGCGAAGGCGACAACCGCGACGTGACGCTCGCCTATGTCGTGCGCGCCGTGACCCCCGGCACCTATGACCTGCCGGCTGCCCAGGTGGAGGACATGTACCGTCCGCAATACTCCGCCCGCACGGCGACCGGCCGCATGCAGGTCATCAAGGCCGAGTAAGGGGTTCTGGCGATGGCGCTGTGGCGCAAACTTCTGATTGGGTCCCTCGGCGGGGCGGCAGCGATTGCCGCCCTCGCCTTCGGGCTCGATTACGCCGACCGTGCCTTTCCGCCGCCGATCGCGGTGGCGCAGACCGTCTCCAAGGAGGTGCTCGACCGCGACGGCCGCCTGCTGCGCGCCTTTGCGACGCCGGAAGGACACTGGCGGCTGAAGACCACGGCCGCCGATGTCGATCCGCAGTTCCTGCGCATGCTGGTGGCCTATGAGGACCGGCGCTTCAACGAGCATGGCGGCATCGACCCCTGGGCGTTGCTGCGCGCTGCCGGCCAGTTCATCGGCAATGGCCGCATCGTCTCGGGCGCGTCCACGCTCTCCATGCAGGTCGCACGTCTGATCGAGCCGCGCGAAAGCCGCTCGCTGCCGGCGAAGCTGCGCCAGATGGCCCGCGCCATCCAGCTCGAACGCCGGCTTTCCAAGGCGCAAATCCTCGATCTCTACCTGACGCTTGCCCCTTACGGTGGCAATCTGGAGGGTGTGCGTGCTGCAAGCCTCGCCTGGTTCGGCAAGGAGCCGAAGCGGCTTTCCGTCGCCGAAGCCGCCCTGCTCGTCGCCCTGCCGCAGCTGCCGGAAAAACGCCGGCCCGACCGCCATCGCGACGTTGCGGAAAAGGCGCGCGCGCGCGTGCTGACCCGCCTTGCCGTCTCCGATGTCATCGGCGAGGGCGAGGCTGAGCGCGCCAGCCTGGAAGCCGTGCCGGACCGCCGCCGCCAGCTTCCCTCCTATGCCGCGCATCTCTCGGAACTGGCGCTGCGCAAGAACCCGAAGGCGATCAAGCACGAGACCTCGCTCGATCGCACGGTGCAGGACGGTCTGGAGACCGTCGCCCGCGAGGCGGCCGAACGGCTCGGCCCGAAAATCTCCATCGCCATGGTGATGGCGGATGCCCGCACCGGCGAAATCCTCGGCGAAGTCGGCTCGGCGGATTATTTCGACGGCAGCCGCGCCGGCTGGATCGACATGACGCGCATCCGCCGCTCGCCCGGCTCGGCACTGAAGCCGTTCATCTACGGCCTTGCCTTCGAAGAGGGACTGGTCGCGCAGGAAACCATCGTCGAGGACCGGCCCGCCGATTTTTCCGGCTATCGCCCGCGCAATTTCGATATGACCTATCAGGGCGATATCAGCGTGCGCAAGGCGCTGCAATTGTCGCTCAATGTGCCCGCCGTGCGCCTGCTCGAAGCCGTCGGCCCGACGCGGATGATGGTGCGCTTCCGCCGGGCCGAGGTGCGTCCCGAACTGCCGCCGGGCGAAACGCCGGGCCTCGCGATCGGCCTTGGCGGCCTCGGCATCACGCTGCGCGACCTCACCCAGCTCTATGCGGCGCTCGCCAATCGCGGCATGCCGGTGCAGCTCGGCGACGGCATAACCGGCGATGCCAAGGTGATCGTTGGCGACCCGCTGCTCGATCCCGTCGCCGTCTGGCAGGTTTCCGACGTGCTCTCGGGCGTCACCCCGCCGACCGGCAGCCGCCGCCTCGGCATCGCCTACAAGACCGGCACGAGCTACGGATACCGCGACGCTTGGTCGGTCGGTTATGACGGCCGCCATGTGCTCGGCGTCTGGGTCGGCCGGGCCGACAATGGCGCGGTGCCGGGCCTGACCGGCTATGGTGCTGCAGCCCCCATCCTCTTCGAAGCCTTTTCCCGCTCCGGCATCGCCATCACCGCCCTGCCTCGCGCGCCGGCCGGGGCACTGCGCATCGCGCAATCCGAACTGCCGGCCAGCCTGCGCCGCTTCTCGACGACGGCGAACGGCCTCGTTACCGTGGTTTCCCGCGAACCCGCGCCGCAGATCGTCTATCCGCCGGAAGGCGCCTCCGTCGAGCTCGGCGCGACCAAAGGCACCGATATCTCACCCCTCGTCCTGAAACTTCAGGGCGGCCGCGCACCCTTCCGCTGGCTTGCCAACGGCAAGGTGCTGCCCGAGGCCTCGCGCCGGCGCACGACGCAATGGATGCCGGAAGGTGCGGGCTTCTCGACGTTGACGGTGATCGATGCGGCGGGGCGGGCGGCGAGCGTCCGGGTGTTTATCGAGTAGCACGGGAAGCTGCCCCTCATCCGGCCTGCCGGCCACCTTCTCCCCGCAAGCGGGGAGAAGGGAATATGCCGCACCGTTTTCCTGATTGTTCAACATCGCGACGGGGCACGTCCCCTCTCCCCGCCTGCGGGGAGAGGGTTAGGGTGAGGGGCATACCTAAGCCATGCCTCACTTCATCGTATCGTCAGGTACCCAATTCGCCTTGCGTTTCTCCAGGAAGGCGGCGATGCCCTCTGCCGCTTCCGGCGTCTCCCAGGTATCGGCAAGCCGCGTCAGCGTCATCTCGATCACGGTTTCGTCGATCGGCGAAGCCAGCGCGTGGGCCAGCGCCTTCGTCGCTGCGACGGCCTCCGGGGAGGTTGCGAAATAGGGCTTGATCTCCGCCTCGACCGCCGCGTCCAGCGCGTCGGGCGCCACGACGCCACTGACGAGGCCGATGTCGCGGGCCGTCGGCGCGTCGAACAGGCGCGCGGAGGTCGCAAGGCGCAGGAAGGCGGCAGGGCCGATGCGGGCGGCGACATAGGGGCTGATCGTTGCCGGGATGAGGCCGAGCCGGGTTTCCGTCAGGCCGAAGCGCGCGCCCTCCGCGGCAATCGCCGCGTCACAGACACTGATCAGGCCAACGCCGCCGCCATAGGCCTGGCCGTTGACGCGGGCGACCAGTGGTTTTGGCAGATCGCGCAGTGCCTTCAGCATCAAGGCAAGACGGCGTGCTTCGGCGATGCGCGCCTCGCGGCTGGCCGCGATCTGTTCCTTCATCCAGTTGAGATCGCCACCGGCGCAGAAGCTCTCGCCCTCGCCCGTCAGCACGACGACGCGCACCGCCTTGTCCTCGCCCAGCAGGCCGGCAACGGTCGTGAGTTCGCGGATCATCAGGCCGGACAGCGCGTTGTGCTGCGCATGGCGGCGCAAGGTCAGGGTCGCCACGCCGCGACGATCGACGGATACCGATATGGTCTCGAAATGCATGGCTCTCCCTCCTTCACGCAGTCTTGCGGATATCAGCCTTGCCGGTGATGCGCCGCGCGAAAGCGGCGGCCGCCGCCAGCTTCTCGCGGTCGAGACCGGTCTCAAAGCCCTCCGCCGCCAGCATGTCGGCAACGGCGAGCGTATCGACATTGCCGCGCGCGCCCGGCGCATAGGGGCAGCCGCCAAGACCGCCGACGGAGGCGTCGAAGACAGTCAGCCCATGATCGAGCGCCACGCGGATATTGTCGAGCGCCAGCCCGTTCGTATCGTGGAAATGACCGGCGAGGTTTTCCGGGAAGGCCACGGCGAGCACGACATCCAGCATGGCCGCGACCTCGGACGGGCGCGCGCGGCCGATCGTATCGCCAAGGCTCACCTCATGGCAGCCGAGGCGCAACAGTTGGCTTGTCACCCGCGCCACCGCGCAGGGCTCGACCGGCCCGTCATAGGGGCATTGCACGACGCAGCTGACATAGCCGCGCAGCAGGATGCCATCCGCCTTCGCCGCTTCCGCCACCGGCCGGGCGCGCTCGATGCTCTCGGCAATCGAGCAGTTCAGGTTCGCGCGGGAAAAACCCTCGGAGGCCGAAAGGAAGACGGCGACCTCGTCGACGCCGGCCGCCTTCGCCGCCTCGTAGCCCTTCATGTTGGGCACGAGAGCCGCATAGGAAATGCCGGGCCGGCGCTTGATGCCGGCCATGACCGCCGCGCCATCGGCCAGTTGCGGCACCCATTTGGGGCTGACGAAACTCGTCGCCTCGATGCGGGAGAAACCGCACTCGGACAGACGGTCGATCAAGGCGATCTTCTCGGCTGACGGAATGATCGCCTTCTCGTTCTGCAGCCCGTCGCGGGCGGCCATTTCGACAATCTCGATGCGTCCGCTCATGCCGCCTCCTCAGGCTCGAGCGACAGCAGCAGCGCGCCCTCCGCCACCTGATCGCCCACCGCCACGGGGAGCGTTGCCACCACGCCGTCGCGGGGTGCGGCGAGCACCAGCTCCATCTTCATCGCCTCCATGGTGACAAGCGCGTCACCCTTGGCGACGCGCGCACCTGGTTCGGTCGAGACGATGCGCACCAGCCCCGGCATCGGCGCGACCAACCGGTCGCCGCCAGCCGCTGCCTCGCCATGATGGCCGGTTTCTTCGGCAAGCGCGAACGCGTGGCCGTGGCCGCCGAAGAAGACGGCGATGTCGCGACCCTCCCGATGCACCGTCGCCGAAAACACATGCCCCTCGAAATCGGCGCGGACCGAACGGCCGTCCGTCGACTGCACGCGCAGCTCCGTCTCGATGCCATTGTGCTCGACGCGGTAGCGGTCCTTCTCGAGCATCGTCACGCGGAGCGCCTGTTCCACACCGCCATGGTCGAAGAAGACGGTCTGCGCCGGTGCGCCCCAGAGGCGGAAACCACGGATATGGCCCCAGGGATCCGGATCGACCGCAGCCTTGAGGAAACCCATTGACGAGAGAGCGGCAAGCGCAAAGGCTTCCTCCGGTGCTTGCGGGTCGGCTAGCAGGGTCTCGCCGGCGCGGCCGATCAGGCCCGTATCGACATCACCTGCCGCAAAGGCCGGATGGCGGCAGAGGCGCACGAGAAAGCCGGCATTGGTCGTCAACCCGCCGACGCGGCATTGCTCCAGCGCCGTCTCCAGTCTGGAAAGCGCCTCCGTGCGGCTGCGACCATGGGTGATGACCTTGGCGATCATCGGATCGTAGAAAGGCGTGATGCGATCGCCTGCCCGCACGCCGGAATCGATGCGGGCGAAATCCGGCACGTCGAAAACCGTCAGGCGGCCGGTCGCGGGAAGAAAATCGCGCGCCGGGTTTTCCGCATAGAGCCGCGCCTCGAAGGCCCAGCCATCGATGACAAGCTCCTCCTGCCGCTTCGGCAAGGGCTCGCCGTCCGCGACGCGCAGCTGCCATTCCACAAGGTCGAGGCCCGTGATCGCCTCCGTCACTGGATGCTCGACCTGCAGACGCGTGTTCATCTCCATGAAATAGAAACGATCCTGCCGGAGCCCTTCGGAAACGTCGGCGATGAACTCCACCGTGCCCGCGCCGCTATAACCGATCGCCGCCGCCGCGCGCACGGCGGCCTGCCCCATGGCCGCGCGCATTTCAGCCGTCATGCCGGGCGCCGGCGCCTCCTCGATGACCTTCTGGTGGCGGCGTTGCAGTGAGCAGTCGCGCTCGAAGAGATGCACGACATTGCCATGCCCGTCACCGAAAACCTGCACCTCGATATGGCGCGGCTTCGCCATGTATTTTTCGACGAGCACGCGGCCGTCGCCGAAGGCGCTCTCGCCCTCGCGGCGGGCGCTTTCCAGCGCGGCGGCGAAATCGGCGGGATCATCCACCCGCCGCATGCCCTTGCCGCCGCCGCCGGCGCGCGCCTTGATCAGCACGGGATAGCCGATCGCCTGCGCCTCGCCGGCCAGGAAAGCGGCATCCTGTCGCTCGCCGTGGTAGCCCGGCACGACGGGCACGCCCGCCTTTTCCATCAGGGCCTTGGCAGCATCCTTCAGGCCCATGGCGCGGATGGCATTGGCCGAGGGGCCGATGAAGACGAGGCCGGCTGCTTCCACCGCCTCGACGAAATCGGGATTTTCCGAGAGGAAACCGTAGCCAGGATGCACGGCCTGCGCGCCGCTCGCCTTGGCCGCCTCGATGATGGCTGGAATGTTCAGGTAGCTTTTCGCGGCCTCCGCCGGCCCGATGCGCACCGCCTCGTCGGCCATTTCGACATGCAGCGCGTCACGGTCGGCATCCGAATAGACCGCGACCGTCGCCACACCCAGACGGCGCGCGGTGCGGATGACGCGGCAGGCGATTTCGCCTCGGTTGGCGATGAGGATTTTCCTGAACATCCCGGCTCCGCTTCTCATTGCGCTGCGATGGCTTCGACTTCGAGCAGCCATTTCTCGTCGAAGATCGCGGCGATGACGACGCTCATCGCCGGCGCGATGCTGCCGAGATACTCGCTGCGGATTTCGCGATTGGCCATGGTGTGGTGCCGGTCTGCGAGGAAGGTCGTCACCTTGACGAGATCGGCCTTCGACATGCCGGACGCCTTCAGCTGCGCATCGATGTTGCGCCAGACGAGCCGCGCCTGGTCCTCGAAACTCTCCGGCACCTTGTCGTCGTCGGACATGGGGATCTGGCCGCTGATGAACAGCAGCGTCTTGAAATCCGTAAGCTTCACGGCCTGCGAATAGCCGCCGCGCGGGGCGGGTGCGTTCTTGGCATTGATGGTTTCGCGGTTCATGACTTGCCTCCTCTACATCCTGAAGATGCCGAAACGGGTGGGCTCGATGGGCGCATTGAGCGCCGCGGAAAGCGACAGCGCCAGCACGTCGCGCGTCTTGCGCGGATCGACGATGCCGTCGTCCCAGAGCCGCGCCGACGCATAGAGCGGATGGCTTTGGCGGGCGAACATGTCGATGGTCGGCTGCTTGAAGGCCGCCTCTTCCTCGGCGCTCCAGTTGCCGCCCGTGCGCTCGATGCCCTCGCGTTTGACGGTCGCGAGCACCCCGGCCGCCTGCTCGCCGCCCATGACGGCGATGCGGCTGTTCGGCCAGGTCCAGAGGAAGCGCGGCGAATAGGCCCGCCCGCACATGCCGTAATTGCCGGCACCATAGGAGCCGCCGATCAGCACCGTAAGCTTCGGCACATTGGCCGTGGCGACAGCAGTCACCAGCTTCGCGCCATTCTTGGCGATGCCCTCGGCCTCGTATTTGCGGCCGACCATAAAGCCGGTGATGTTTTGCAGGAAGACGAGCGGAATGCCGCGCTGGGCGCAGAGCTCGATGAAATGCGCGCCCTTCAGCGCCGCCTCGGAAAACAGCACGCCATTGTTGGCGATGATGCCGACGGAAAGGCCATGCAGGGCCGCGAAACCGCAGACCAGCGTCGTGCCGAAGCGGGCCTTGAACTCGTCGAAACGCGAGCCGTCCACCACGCGGGCGATGACCTCGCGCACGTCGTAGGGCGTGCGCGTATCCGTCGGAACGATGCCGAGCAGCTCCTCCGGGTCATAGAGCGGCGCTTCGCCTTCGCCCATTTTCGTAACCTCCGGCTTACGCGTATTGAGGTTGGCGGCGATCTGGCGAGCAATCGACAAAGCATGGCGGTCGTCGCGGGCGAGATGGTCCGCAACGCCGGAAAGGCGGCTGTGCACGTCGCCGCCGCCGAGATCCTCGGCCGTCACCACCTCGCCCGTCGCGGCCTTCACCAGCGGCGGGCCGGCGAGAAAGATCGTGCCCTGGTTTTCGACGATTACGGTCTCGTCGCTCATCGCCGGCACATAGGCGCCGCCCGCCGTGCAACTGCCCATGACGACGGCGACCTGCGGAATGCCGGATGCGGACATCTGTGCTTGATTGTAGAAGATGCGACCGAAGTGATCGCGGTCGGGAAAGACCTCGTCCTGGTTCGGCAGGTTGGCGCCGCCGGAATCGACGAGATAGATGCAGGGCAGCCGGTTTTCCGCCGCGATCTCCTGCGCGCGCAGGTGCTTTTTCACGGTGATGGGATAATAGGTGCCGCCCTTCACCGTCGCATCGTTGCAGACCACCATGCATTCGCGGCCGGAGACGCGGCCGATTCCGGATATCATGCCGCCGCAAGGAGATGCGCCGTCATAAAGGCCATGACCGGCGGTGAGTCCTATTTCGAGAAAAGGCGAACCGGGATCGAGCAATTGCGCGACGCGGTCGCGCGGCAGAAGTTTTCCACGCGAGACATGGCGTTCCCGCGCCTTCGCCCCGCCGCCATCCATGGCGAGGCCGGCTGCGTCCTCGACGAGTTTCAGCGCATCGAGCATCGCCTTTCGATTGGTCTCGAAGACTTCGCTGCGGGTGTTCACGGCCGAGGGGAGGATCGGCATCACAGCGTCTCCTGAAAGATTTCGCGGCCGATGAGCATGCGGCGGATTTCCGAGGTGCCGGCGCCGATCTCGTAGAGCTTGGCGTCGCGCAGCAGGCGGCCGGTCGGGTAGTCGTTGATATAGCCGTTGCCGCCGAGCGACTGGATGGCCTCGAGCGCCAGCTTCGTCGCCATCTCGGCGGAATAGAGGATGCAGCCGGCGGCATCCTTGCGGGTCGTCTCGCCACGGTCGCAGGCGGCGGCAACGGCATAGACGTAAGCGCGGCAGGCGTTGAGCGCGACATACATATCGGCGACCTTGCCCTGCATCAGCTGGAACTCGCCGATCGGCCGGTCGAACTGCCTGCGCTCATGGATATAGGGCACGACCACGTCGAGGCAGGCGGCCATGATGCCGAGCGGCCCGCCCGAAAGCACGACACGCTCATAGTCGAGGCCGGACATCAGCACGTTGACGCCGCGCCCCACGGTGCCCATGACGTTTTCCTCCGGCACCTCGCAATCGGTGAAGACCAGTTCGCCGGTATTGGAGCCGCGCATGCCGAGCTTGTCGAGTTTTTGGGCGGTCGAAAAGCCTTTGAAGCCTTTCTCGATGAGGAAGGCGGTGATGCCGCGCGAGCCGGCGTCGGGGTCGGTCTTGGCGTAGACCACCAGCACGTCCGCATCCGGGCCGTTGGTGATCCACATCTTGTTGCCGTTCAGCACATAGCGGTCGCCGCGCTTCTCCGCGCGCAGCTTCATCGAGACGACGTCGGAGCCCGCCCCCGGCTCGGACATGGCGAGCGCCCCGACATGGTCGCCGGATATGAGCTTCGGCAGATATTTTTCACGCTGCGCCGGCGAGGCGTTGCGCACCAGCTGGTTGACGCAAAGGTTGGAATGGGCGCCGTAGCTCAGGCCCACCGAGGCCGAGGCGCGGCTGATCTCCTCCATCGCCACGCAATGGGCGAGATAGCCCATGCCGGAGCCACCGAGCCCCTCGGGCGCGGTGATGCCGAGCAGGCCGAGATCGCCCATTTCCCGCCAGAGCGGCATGGGGAAATTGTTGCTCCGGTCGATTTCTGCGGCCTGCGGCGCGATGCGGTCCGTCGCGAAACGCCGCACGCTTTCCCTGAGCGCTTCAATATCCTCTCCAAGCCCGAAGCTCATGCCGGCGTCGTACATATCCACCCTCCCCTTACGATCGTCAGGCGATTGCCTTTTCTTCTGTTCTGTCGAAGGCCGCGCGTTTTTCGACCTCGCGCGCCTTCACGCGCTTTGCCGCCTCCTCCTTGACGGGACCGTAGCCCCTGATCTCACCGTAAAGCGAAAGCAGCGCAACGGCAGCGTTGAGGTTATCGCGGCAAAGCCCTTGCAGCACATGCGCGACCAGCGCCTCGTAGTCGGTGATGAGCTGGCGCTCCATGCGACGCTCCGCGGTGCGGCCGAACGGATCGAAGCCCGTGCCGCGCAGGCCCTTGAGGCTGGCCAACAGGCCGAAGGCCGGCAGCATCCAGCGGCCAAAGCGGCGTTTGCGCGGACGGCCATTGGCATCCTCGCCCTTCAGGAAGGGCGGTGCGAGGTTGAAGGCGATCTTGTAATTGCCGTCGAACTGTTCGGCGAGACCAGCCTTGAAAGCCGGATCGGTGAAGAGCCGGGCGACCTCGTATTCGTCCTTGTAGGCAAGGAGCTGGGCGTAGACATGCGCCACCGTGCGCAGCAGCCGGTCATCCGCGCCAAGTGCCCTTTCCGCCTCCCCCACGCGGTTCACCAGCGCCCTGTAGCGGCCGGCCAGCGCCGCATTCTGATAGGCGGTCAGGTGTTTTTCACGATGGGCGATCAGGTCTGCCGTCGGCATCGTCTCCAGCGTCGCGACCGGCTTGCCGGGATGCAGCAGGCGTTCGGCGCGGGCGGGATCGGCGGCGATGAGGCGGCCCCAGCCGAAGGCGGAGAGCGTGGCATCGACAGCCACGCCGTTCAGCGCGATCGCCTGTTCGATCGACTGGCGGGTGAGCGGAATCAGCCCCTTCTGCCAGGCATAGCCGGTCATCAGGATGTTCGTCGCCATGGCATTGCCGGCGACCTTCTCGGCGACCGTCGTGAAGTCGAGAAGATACGAGGCCTCGCGCAGTGCCGCACGCACCGTGCTCTCCACATCGCGGCGGCGGAAGTCGAAGTCGCGCTTGCGCACGAAATCGGCGACCGGGGTGAGCCGCGTGTTGATCACGCCCGTCGTGCGGTGATGGTCGCAGAGCGTCACGGCATCCTTGGAGGAGGCCACCACGTCGTCGGCGGCGATCAGCAGATCCGCGCCGCCGGTGATGATGCGCGGCGAGGAGACGTCCTGATCATGCAGGCCGATGCGCAGGTGGCTCATGACGGCACCACCCTTCTGGGCAAGGCCGGCCATGTCGAGGATCATCGGCGACTTGCCGTCGAGATGGGCGGCCATGCCGAGGATGGCGCTGATCGTCAGGATGCCCGTGCCGCCAATGCCGGCGATGGCGATGTTGTAGGACCGGTCGCCGATCTTCACGATATCGGGATCCGGAATGTCGGTCATGTCGGGATTGGAACGCGCCGCCTTGCGCAGCCGGCCACCCTCCACCGTCACGAAGGACGGGCAGAAGCCCTTGAGGCAGGAATAGTCCTTGTTGCAGGTCGACTGGTTGATCTTGCGCTTGCGGCCGAGCTCCGTATCGAGCGGCTCGACGGAGACGCAGTTCGACTGGGTGGAACAGTCGCCGCAGCCTTCGCAGACGGCGGGATTGATCATCAGGCGGACCGGCGGGTCCTCCATCAGGCCACGCGAGCGGCGGCGGCGCTTTTCGGCCGCACAGGTCTGCACATAGACGATCGCCGAACAGCCGGGCGCCTCTCTGATGTCGCGCATCACCCGGTCCAGCTCGTCGCGGTGGCGCACGATGGTGCCGGGTGCGAGCATGGAGGGCGAATAGGCTTCCGGATGATCGGAGACGAGGTAGATCGGCTCGACGCCCTCGTCGAAGAGCTGGCGCGTCACCGCCTCGGGGCTGATCGGCCCATCGACGGCCTGGCCGCCGGTCATCGCCACCGCATCGTTATAGAGGATTTTGTAGGTGATGTTGACGCGGGCGGCGACCGACTGGCGCACGGCCAGAATGCCGGAATGGTAATAGGTGCCGTCGCCCAGATTGACGAAGATGTGCTTTTCGTCGGTGAAGGGCGCGATGCCCGACCACGGCACGCCCTCGGCGCCCATGTGGGTGAAGGTCGCCGTCTCGCGGTCCATCCACTGCACCATGTAGTGACAACCGATACCCGCCGTCGCGCGGCTGCCTTCCGGCACCTTGGTGGAACTGTTGTGCGGACAGCCGGAGCAGAAATAGGGCACGCGCTCGATGGGCGCGGCATGCGTCTTGCGGATCTTTTCGCGCTCGAGAAGATAGGCGAGCTCGTCGGAAATCAGCTTCTTCAGGCCGGCATCGAATTCGAAATGCAGGAGCCGCGCGGCAATCGCCCGCGCCACCATGCCGACCGTCAGCGCCTGCGACAGCGGCAGGAACGCGTGGTCGTCATGGTCGAACTTGCCGATGATGCGTGGCCGCTCGCCATGATGCCAGTTGAAGAGCTGTTGCTTGATCTGGTTTTCGATGATCTCGCGGCGTTCCTCGACGACGAGCACCTCTTCCAGCCCTCGCGAGAATTCACGCACGCCCTCCGGCTCCAGCGGCCAGGGCATGCGGACCTTGTAGATGCGCATGCCGATCTCGGCCATCTCGGCCGGGCCGAGCGAAAGCTCCTTCAGTGCCTGCAGCACATCCTCATAGGCCTTGCCGGAGGCGATGATGCCGAAGCGGGCGCGCGGCACGTCATGCGTCACCTCGTCCACCTTGTTGGCGCGGGCAAAGGCGACGGCGGCGTAACCCTTGTAGGTCTGGAGCCGCTCGTCCTGCGGCAGCGGCGGATCGGGCCAGCGCAGGTTGAGGCCGCCGGGCGGCAATTCGAAATCCTGCGGAATGACGAACTGGCGGCGCTCGCCGGCAAGGTCCACCGAGGCGGTCGTCTCGACCGTATCGGAAATGAACTTCATACCGACCCAGCAGCCGGAATAGCGCGACATGGCCGTGCCAAGCAGGCCGTATTCGACGAATTCGTGGATGGACGAGGGATAGAGCACCGGAATAACCGCCGACATGAAGGCGTGATCGGACTGGTGCGGGATGGAGGACGACTTGGCCGAATGGTCGTCGCCGGCAAAACAGAGCACGCCGCCGTGCTTCGAGGTACCGGCGGCATTGGCGTGTTTCAGCACGTCGCCGCAGCGGTCGACACCCGGCCCCTTGCCATACCAGTAGCCGGCCACACCATCATAGCGCGCGCCGGGCGACAGATGCAGCTGCTGGGTGCCCCAGACGGCAGTGGCGGCGAGATCCTCGTTGACACCGGGCCGGAACACGATGTCGTGCGCCGCCAGGTGCTTGCCGGCCTTGGCCAGCTGCTGGTCGTAGCCGCCGAGCGGCGATCCGCGATAACCCGAGATGAATGCGGCGGTGTTCAGGCCCGCGGCGCGGTCGTGCCGCATCTGAACGATCGGCAGGCGCACGAGCGCCTGGATGCCGGAAAGGAAGATCCTCCCACTTTCCGCCGTATACTTATCCTCGAGAGAAAAGCTCTGCTTCAGCATGACTTCCTCCTCGATGGCCCTCCTCCACGAAAGCCATCCTCCATAATGTAGGAGCTTACGCAGGGATTGGGAGGAGCGGGTCCTTATTTTGACCCTGAAAAATCATCGTTTTGGGACGCCGTCCGCAAAAGCGGCCGGCAAATGCAAAGCCATCCTATTGTGGCGTCAGATCGGAACCCGGTGTGTGTTCTTGAGCTCATCGAGCGCGAAGCTCGAATTGACGAAACCGACGCCGGGAAGACGCAGCAGCGCCTTCTTCAGGATTTCCTCATATTGCCGGACACTGCTCGTCAGCACGCGCAGCACATAGTCGTGGTCGCCGGTCATGGAGTAGCACTGCACGACCTCGGGCATGTTCTTCACGGCCTTCTCGAACTCCAGCAGCGTCGCCTCGTCATGCTGCTTCAGCCGCACGAAACAGAAGACCGAGACTTCGAAACCGACCATCCTGGGCTCGACGGCGATGATGCGGCCGCGGATGATGCCCTGTTTTTCCATCTCCTTGATGCGCCGCCAGCAGGGCGTATGGCTCAAGCCGACGCGCTCGCCGATCTCGGCAACGGTCAGCTCCGGCTCGCTTTGCAGGAGGCGCAGGATCTTGCGGCTCGTCTCGTCCAGCACGCCTTCGGCCATGTCAAAGCAGCCCGCGCGCGGAGAGATTGCGCATCAGCGCCGCGATGCCGAAGGTCCAGGGCGGGCATTCGGTGGAAAGGCGCACGGTGTTGGCAAGCGCCCCCAGTTCCGCATTGGAAATCACCACGCGGTCGCCCGTCTTGTGCGTGAAGCCCTGCCCCGGCGCATCGCGATCCTCGACCGGCGCAAACAGCGTGCCCATGAACAGCATGAAGCCATCGGGATATTGATGATGCCGGCCGATGGTCTGCGCGACGAGATCGAGCGGGTCGCGGCTGATCTCGCGCATGGTGCTGCGGCCCTTCAGCACGAAACCGTCCTCGCCCTGGATCATGAGATCGAGATCGGCCTTGCGCACATCGTCGATCGAATAGGTCTCGTCGAACAGCCGGATGAACGGGCCGATGGCGGAAGAGGCATTGTTGTCCTTCGCCTTGCCGAGCAGCAGCGCCGAGCGCCCCTCGACATCGCGCAGATTGACGTCGTTGCCGAGCGTCGCGCCCTTGACGCGGCCTGCACTATCGACGGCAAGCACGATTTCCGGCTCCGGATTGTTCCATTTGGAAACCGGATGCAGCCCGACCGACGCGCCCCAGCCGACGGACGACAGGACCGGCGCCTTGGTGAATACCTCTGCATCCGGCCCGATACCGACTTCGAGATATTGCGACCAGACGCCCTCCTCGATCAGCGCCGCCTTGACCCTGGCGGCTGCTTCCGAACCCGCCTTCAGATCGCGCAGGCTGTCGCCGATGATCGCAGTGACGCGCCCGCGCACCTTTTCCGCCAGTGCCGGATTTCCGGCCGCCTTCTCCTCGATCACGCGCTCGATCATCGAGCGGGCGAAGGTGACGCCGCAGGCCTTCACGGCCTGCAGATCGCAGGGGGCCAGAAGATGCAGATGGGAAAAATTGCCGGCGCCTTCTATCGAGGCCTCCAGCACGGCATCGAGCGAGCCGAGCTGCTCGCAGGGTGCCGCGCGCGCAATCGCGACCGGATCGTCCTTCTCCAGCAAGTCCCGCATGGTCGGCACATCCTTCGACGTGATGTCGCAGAGCCTGCCATCCCTCAGCACCACCACCGCCGGCCCCTGCACATCCGGCCGCCAGACGCGCCCGACAAACGTCCCCCGCGAAAAATCACCTGCCGTCACGCGCCGCTCCTCCAAAATCCTCGATGAAGGTTCTAGCGCGAAAAGGGCTCGAGGGAACAGGGCGAAGATGTCGATCAGCCGGGCCCGGCGCCAAGCGCATAGGCAAGGGCGGCCGTTGCCAGGAAAAGCAGCAGCATCGCCTCCACCACCGTGCGTGCCACAAGCCACAGCGCAAGCGGCGTGCCGATGCGCAGGTCCTGGCGGAACCAGCGGACTTCCACGACGACGTACCAGAGCAGGGAAAGAAGTGTGATCGCCGTTCCGGCCAGAACCCATCCGGGATGATCGGCACGGGCGATATTCATGCCCGTGCTGACGCCGAAGGCGTAAGGGGCTGCAACATAACACTGGCTGTAAAACGGCGGTTTCAGGGTCTCGCGGTCCAGCTCGGCGCCCGCCTGCCGCAATAGCCGCACCGCCATCAGCAGCGGGAAGAAGCTGAAGAGAAAAGCACGGAAGATCAGAAGATTGGTGTCGTTGCGCAGCATGTCCGGCAACAGGCCGTCATCCCTGTGCGCAATGAGCGCCAGTTCCAGCCCGTGGGCGAACAGCAGCGTCAGCAGCAGGAAAAGCGGCGGGCTCAGCGTGTCCTTGTAGCGCTCTTCCATGATGTCGCCGAGTTCGATATCCGCGTAGCGCATCATCTCGCGTGGGCGGGTCAGCGTGCGCCAGAGCGTCACCGGATAGAAGACGAGCCAGGAAACCAGCTCGTAGAGCAGTTCTTCCAGCGACTGCAGCAGGCGCATGAAATCCATGATGGCTCCCCGGTGACGCAATCCCTCCGGCATAGAGGGTTTTCACGCCACCGAGAAGCCTGTCCCGTCAAGCCGGCCGTGTGCGCACCGTCGAGACGATGGTGAGAGCCGCAAGGAAGAGCGCGACGCCGCTTGCGACGAAGACGCTCGCCACCCCATTGGCATCGAACAGGGCACCGCCGGCTGCTGCCCCCGTCGCAATCGCGAAGTTGATCGCGGCAACGAAGAGACCCCCGGCACTTTCCGCTTCATCCGGCACGGCCCGCGTGATCCAGGTCGACCAGGCGACCGGCACCGCGCCGAAGGCGAGCCCCCAGAGCGCGACCATGGCCGCATCGCCGGCAAGGTTGCCGCCGAAGGCGGAAAGCGAGAGGGCGAGCGTTCCCATGACAAGCGGCATGATCGTCAGCGTGAAGCGCATGGAGCGTTCGAGCAGCACGGCGCCGAGATAGTTACCGAAGAAGGTGGCGATGCCGAAACCGAGCAGCACGGCCGAAACCCCCTCGACGCCGACCCCCGTCACCGTTTCGAGGAACGGCCTGATATAGGTGAAGAAGGCGAAGTGGCCGGTGAAGACGAGCAGGATCGCCAGCATCGCAAAACCGACGCCCGGCCGCGCCAGAACCTCCACCAGCGTACCGAAGCGCGAATGACCGCGCGGCGGCAGCGAGGGCAGTGTGGCAAGCTGCACGACCAGCGCCAGCCCACCGAGCACGGCCGCGCCCAGGAAGACATTCCGCCAGCCGACGATATCGCCGACATAGCTACCGACCGGGGCTGCAAAGACCGTCGCCAGGGACACGCCGAGGAACATGACCGAAAGTGCCTTCGCCACCAGCGCCTCCGGCACCAGCCGCATCATGGTGGCGGCTGAAAGCGTCCAAAAGCCGCCGAGCGCCATGCCGAGCAGCACGCGGCCGGCAAGCAGCATGGGCAGGTTCGACGACATTGCGACCAGCAGGTTGGAGAAGATCAGAAGAATTGAGAGCCCAAGCAGCACCAGCCGCCGGTCGAGCTTGCGCGTCACCACGGTGATCACGAGGCTCGTCACCAGCGCGACGGCCGCCGTCGCCGTTACCGCTTGCCCCGCCATGCCCTCGGAAATCCCGAGATCGGCCGCCATCGGCGTCAAAAGGCTTGCCGGCAGGAATTCCGCCCCCACCAGCCCGAACACGCCGAGCGTCATGGCGAGCACGGCTCCCCAGGCGGGGCGGGCCTCAGCCTCGCTCTCTGGTACTGATAATGTTAAATCCGTCATCTGCCATCCCTTTCCTGTTGCAGGTGCGTGCTGAAAAGATGGGTTGAAACATAGGACGCACAATGCCATTTTATCCGCAATGTTTGATCGATCGTCTGACCCAACCCAAAATGCGCATGATCCCGTCAGCGAGCTTCTGATGGGCATGCGCCTGCGCGGTGCGAGCTACGGCCGCCTGCAACTCACCCCGCCCTTCGGCATCCGCTTTCCCGCGGGGCCGGAAGCCCGCTTCCACTTCATCGCGCGCGGCAACGTGCTATTGCGTGCGCCGGGCGACGCCGACCGCCCCCTCGGCTGCGGCGATGCCGTGCTTTTGCCCCGCGGCGAGACCCATGAAATCATCACCGGCCCGAATGTCCGGATGCGCGACTATGAGAGCTATACGCACAAGCCGCTCTGCCCCGAAGTCGAGGCGGTGGAAGCCTGCATCAAGGAGACCAGCCGCGAAAACGACACGCTCATCTTCACCGGCCGCATGGAATTCGAACTGGACACGCTGCATCCGCTCGTCGGCCTGATGCCGCAGATCATGTCGGTCGGCGCACTGATCGGCCGCCAGCCGGAACTCATGCCGCTGCTCGGCGCCATGGAGCGGGAAATGTCGGAGGAACGCGTCGGCTCGGCCGGCATTCTTGCGCGCCTCGCCGATGTCATCGCCGCCTCCATCGTGCGCGGCTGGGTGGAATGCGGCTGCGGTGACGCGACCGGCTGGATCGAGGCGCTGCGCGACCCGCGCCTCGGCCGCGTCATCGCCGCCCTTCACCGCGAGCCCGGCCGCAACTGGACGCTGGCCGACATGGCGCGGGAAATGGGAAGCTCCCGCTCGGTCTTCGCCAAGCGCTTCGTCGAGGTGACGGGCGTCACCCCGCAACGCTACGTGCTGGCGTTGCGCATGCGGCTCGCCGAACAATGGTTCCGCCGCGACAAGCTCGCCATCGACACCGCCGCCCGCCGCCTCGGCTTCAGCTCCCAAGCCGCCTTCGCCCGCGCCTTCAAACGCATCGTCGGCAAACCACCGGGGCAAACGCGCAAGAAGACGACCGCGGGCGGCCTGGAAAACACAAAGACGGGGAGAAAAAATGGTGCTGCTAGAGAGATTTGAACTCTCGGCCTCTCCCTTACCAAGGGAGTGCTCTACCCCTGAGCTATAGCAGCATCTTGCGAAGCGAAGGCGCTTTCGCGTTGGGCGAGGGCCTATTGCCATAGGTGGATGGGCAGTGCAAGCGGCGATTTTACGATTATCGCAACAAACTGATGACGGCGGTGCTTTTTTCGCGTGCCGGTTTTCATTATGAGAAGGGATATGAGCGGCAAGGACGAGACGAAAAGCAGGAAAATCAGGACGGAAGCGGAGATCCGGGCGGAGCGGCTGGCCAAGACGCTGCGTGACAATCTCCAGCGCCGCAAGCAGCAGGCGCGTGCGCGCCGCGCCGGCGAGGCGGATGAGACGACGGGCCTGCCCGGCATGGCCTCTGCCGCAAAAAAAGACGAATCGGACGGTTAGTCGAACCGTCTTCACCACGAAGGCGACGGGGATGGCTGTCCAGCCGGGCGTGCGCGCAAGCGGGTGGGCGGCACGGTCTTCATTTTTCTTTCGCGATGCTCTAAAGAGGCCGCAATCTCCGAAAGCCTATATATCAAGAAAGGCGGGCCCGGCCCGTAATCGCATATGGATCGTATCAGGATTGTAGGCGGCAACGAACTCAGGGGCATCATTCCGATCTCCGGCGCCAAGAACGCTGCGCTGCCGCTGATGATCGCGTCGCTTCTGACCGACGACACGCTGACGCTGGAAAACGTGCCGCACCTCGCCGATGTCGAACAGCTCATCCGCATTCTTGGCAACCACGGCGCCGACATCACCGTCAACGGCCGCCGCGAGCGCCAGGGTGAGGGCTATTCCCGCACCGTCACCTTCACCTCGCGCAACATCGTCGATACGACGGCGCCCTACGAGCTCGTCTCGAAGATGCGCGCCTCCTTCTGGGTCATTGGCCCGCTGCTCGCCCGCGAGGGCAAGGCGCGCGTCTCGCTGCCCGGCGGCTGCGCCATCGGCACGCGCCCGGTCGATCTTTTCATCGAGAGCCTGGCCGCCCTCGGCGCGAAGATCGAAATCGACGGCGGCTATGTCGAGGCGACCGCCCCGCAGGGCGGCCTGATCGGCGCGCGCTACACCTTCCCGAAGGTCTCCGTCGGCGCGACCCATGTTCTGATGATGGCGGCGACGCTCGCCCGCGGCACGACCGTCATCGGCAATGCCGCCCGCGAGCCTGAAGTGCAGGATCTCGCCAAGTGCCTGAACGCCATGGGCGCGAAGATTACGGGTGCCGGCACCTCCACCGTCACCATCGAGGGCGTCACGCAGCTCTCCGGCGCGCGCCACCGCGTCCTGCCGGACCGTATCGAGACCGGCACCTATGCCATGGCCGTCGCCATGACCGGCGGCGACGTCGTGCTGGAAGGCACGGAAGTCGCCCTGCTCGACACCGCGCTTGAAGCGATCCGCCGCTCCGGCGCCGAGATCACCGCGACGGAAAGCGGCATCCGCGTCGTGCGCAACGGCGGCGGCATCAAGCCGGTCGATGTCGTCACCGATCCCTTCCCGGGCTTCCCGACGGACCTGCAGGCGCAGTTCATGGGCCTGATGACCAAGTCGAGCGGCATTTCGCACATCACCGAGACGATCTTCGAAAACCGCTTCATGCATGTGCAGGAGCTTGCCCGCCTCGGCGCGAAAATCTCGCTCTCCGGCCAGACGGCCAAGATCGAGGGTGTCGAACGCTTGCGCGGCGCGCCCGTCATGGCGACGGACCTTCGCGCCTCCGTCTCGCTCGTCATCGCCGGCCTTGCCGCCGAGGGCGAGACGATGGTCTCGCGCGTCTATCACCTCGACCGTGGCTTCGAGCGTCTCGAAGAGAAGCTCACCCGCTGCGGCGCCATCGTCGAACGCGTCAGCGATTGATCTTTCCCACGCGGCGGCGTTGCAGTCCGCCGCGTGCCGTCCTATCTCGTTGACCGAGTATACGGGATGCCGCATCTGGCGGCATCCACGGGAAGGACATCGATATGGATAGCCTGAAACTGCTTGCCCTCGACACCGAAGACCTCGCGGTGGTCTCGGCCCATCTCCAGGACGCGGTCTTCAAGACCGACGGCCTCGCCTTCGACGCCCGCCAGCATGTGTTTTCGGTCGTCGTCAATCGCTTCGTCTGGGAAACCGCCGCAAGTCGCGGCAAGAGCTTCGAACGCCGCCGCGCCGTCGTCGCCTTCAAGCGCGTCAACGCCGTGCGCTCCATCGGCATCGATCGCAAGGATACGAGCGCCGTCTTCTCCCTGCTCGCCGTAAACTTCACGCCGAAGGGCGAAGGCCCGGAAGGAACGCTGGAGGTCGTGCTGTCGGGCAATGCTTCCGTGGCGCTCGATGTGGAATGCGTCGAAGTTCAGCTTGCAGATACCGGCGGAGCGTGGGAAACCAGCTTGAAGCCCCGCCATCCAGCGGTTTGAATGCATGAACCGGCAGTTTTGCCGGGAGACGACAGGGACGACAGACTTGGCGATCAGACTTGACTACCAGAGCAGCGATTTCGAAAGCCGGTTTGCTGCCTTCCTGACCACTAAGCGCGAGGTCTCCGAAGACGTCAACACCGTGGTGCGCGCCATCATCGACGATGTGCGCGCCCGCGGCGACAAGGCGCTTGCCGACTATTCCAGGAAATTCGATGGCCTCGATTTTTCCGTGACCTCCATGCGCGTGTCGCTGGAAGAGATCGAGCAGGCTTATGACGCCGTCGATCCGAAGATCGTCGCCGCGCTCGAACTCGCCGCCCAGCGCATCGAAAAGCACCATGCCCGTGCGATGCCGAAGGACGATATCTATGAAGACGAGATCGGCGTCGGCCTCGGCTCACGCTGGACCGCCATCGACGCTGTCGGCCTCTATGTGCCCGGCGGGACCGCGAGCTATCCGAGCTCGGTTCTGATGAACGCCGTGCCGGCCAAGGTGGCCGGCGTGCCGCGTCTCGTCATGGTCGTGCCGGCCAAGGAAGGCGAGATCAATCCCGCCGTGCTCGCCGCCGCGCGCATCGCCGGCGTCGACGAGATCTACCGCATCGGCGGCGCGCAGGCTGTCGCAGCACTCGCCTACGGTACTGAGACCATCGCGCCCGTCGCCAAGATCACCGGCCCCGGCAATGCCTTCGTCGCCGCCGCCAAGCGTCAGGTCTTCGGCACCGTCGGCATCGACATGATCGCCGGCCCCTCGGAAGTGCTCGTCATTGCCGATGCCGACAACGATCCGGACTGGCTCGCCGCCGATCTGCTCGCCCAGGCCGAACACGATGTCGGCGCCCAGTCGATCCTCGTCACCGACAGCGTGGCGCTCGCCGATGCCGTCGAGGCGGCCGTCGAACGCCAGCTGAAGACGCTGGAACGCGCGGAAACCGCCGCCGCCAGCTGGCGCGATTTCGGCGCCATCATTCTCGTGCCGGACCTCAGGAAGGCCGTGCCGCTGGCAAACCGCATCGCCGCGGAGCATCTGGAGATCGCGACCGCCGATCCCGACGCACTGATGCCCGAGATCCGCAATGCCGGCGCCATCTTCGTCGGCCGTCACACGCCCGAGGTCATCGGCGACTATGTCGGCGGCTCGAACCATGTCTTGCCGACCGCCCGCTCGGCCCGCTTCTCCTCCGGCCTCTCGGTGCTCGACTATATGAAACGCACCTCGATCCTGCGCCTCGGCCCCGATCAGCTGCGCGCACTCGGCCCTGCTGCCGTGACGCTGGCGGAGGCCGAAGGCCTCGGCGCCCATGCCCGTTCCGTCGCCATCCGGCTCAATCTGGAGAGCTGAGGCATGGGCACGAAGGGCAACTTCCGCCTCTGCGACGTGGTGCTGGACGATACGATCGGCCGCGCCACGCCGGATGTGGAGCACGAGCGTGCCGTTGCCATCTTCGACTTGATTGAGGAAAACACCTTCGAGCCGGTCGGCCATGCCGGCGGCCCCTACCGCCTCAATATCTCGCTTCTCGACAGCAAGCTGGTCTTCTCCATCCGCACGGAGGGCGGCGAGGACGTCGCGACCCATATCCTGTCGCTGACGCCGTTCCGCCGCATCGTGAAGGACTATTTCCTGATCTGCGAAAGCTATTACCAGGCGATCCGCTCCTCCACGCCGAGCCAGATCGAGGCGATCGACATGGGCCGGCGCGGCATTCACAACGAGGGCTCGCAGACCCTTATGGACCGGCTGTCGGGCAAGATCACATTCGATTTCGACACCGCCCGCCGGCTGTTCACGCTCGTCTGCGTTCTCTATTGGCGCGGGTAAGCGGATGGAGGGTGTTTTTCCGGCACTCGACAAATCCCCGTCGCGGACACCCCGTTCGATCCTCTTCATGTGCCGCATGAATGCCGTGCGCTCGCCGATGGCCGAGACGCTGGCCCGCAGCCTGCTGCCCGGCACCTATGTCGCCTCCGCCGGCATCCGCCCCGGCGAGCGGGATCCTTTCGTCGATGCCGTGCTCGGCGAGGTCGGCCTGTCGCTCGGCCGCCATGCGCCGCATTCGCTGGACGAGCTGGAGGACGATTATTTCGACCTTATCGTGACGCTCGCGCCCGAAGCTCATCACGCCGCCCTGGAACTTACCCGCTCCATGGCCGTCGACGTCATGTACTGGCCAACCCCCGACCCGTCGGTTGCGACGGGCACGCGTGACCAGATCCTGCACTCCTACCGCGACGTGCGCGAGCACCTGAGGCTGCTGATCGAGAAGCGTTTGAAGCCCCCCGGCTGAGCGCAAAGCAGCCATGTTCCGGGCAAATGCAGAAAGCCTGCGCTTCGGTGTTCACAAAGCCCCGGGGATTGTGTAGTTTCCGGCAACTTTTCGGGGCCGGCATAAGGCATGTCCCAAATCCACCTCCAAGGAATACCGCTCGAACATGGCAAAAGAAGAAGTCCTCGAATTTCCCGGCATCGTGACGGAACTGCTCCCGAACGCAACGTTTCGCGTCAAGCTTGAGAACGAGCACGAGATCATCGCGCACACCGCAGGCCGCATGCGCAAGAACCGCATCCGCGTTCTCGCCGGCGACAAGGTGCTGGTCGAGATGACCCCCTACGACCTCACCAAGGGTCGCATCACCTACCGTTTCAAGTAAGACGCTTTTCAAAGCCCTGGGGCAGCGCTCTCGTCCGGCCCCTGGCCTGAGAGCAAAATCCGGCGCCCCCGGCGCTTTCCCGGAGATCCCATGGCGCAGACCGACACGCTCATCCTCGCCTCCGGCTCGCCGCGCCGCGTCGAACTGCTCGCGCAGGCGGGCATCGAACCCGCGCGCCTCATGCCGATGGATATCGACGAGACGCCGAAGCGATCCGAGCATCCGCGCTCGCTCGCGCGGCGCCTGTCGACCGGCAAGGCGCAGGCGGCGCTGGCCGCCATCAAGGGCGACCCGGCCTTCGCCGGCAGCTATATCCTTTCGGCCGATACCGTCGTCTCCGTCGGCCGGCGCATCCTGCCGAAGACGGAGATGATCGACGAAGCCTCCAGCGCGCTGCATCTGCTCTCCGGCCGCAGCCACCGCGTCTTCACCGGCGTATGTCTCATCACGCCGGACCGGACCGTACGCCAGAAGGTCATCGACACGAAGGTCCGCTTCAAGCGCCTGTCGACCACCGATATCGAGCAGTACCTCGCCTCCGGCCAATGGCGCGGCAAGGCGGGCGGCTATGCCATCCAGGGCATTGCCGGAAGCTTCGTCGTCAAGCTCGTCGGCTCCTATACCAACGTGGTAGGCCTGCCGCTCTACGAAACGCTGACGTTGCTGACCGGCGAGGGCTTCGACGTGCATACCGGCTGGGCGGATGCCTGATGGCGGACGAAGCCGAAAAGCCCGCCGCAACCGTTGCACCGCTGCGCAAGGCCGTGCCCTGTCCCATCTGCAGCCGCCCCTCGGCGCGCGAGCACTATCCCTTCTGCTCGAACCGCTGCCGCGACGTCGATCTCAACCGCTGGCTCTCCGGCTCCTATGCCATCCCGGTTGCCGATGGCGAGGAAAAGGCCGAAGACGACGATCTATGAGCCACAGTTGGCACGGTAAAAAGCCAATCTTTTCAGAAACTTGAAAAGACTGTCATTTTTCCCGCAAAAAACCGCCGAGAGGGGTGGACACATTTTTGCAAGATGTTATAACCCCGCTCGCTTCCGGGGCGAAACCAAACGCCCCGCGGATTTCCAACCGAAATCCACCCGGATGCCCGGATAGCTCAGTTGGTAGAGCAGCGGATTGAAAATCCGCGTGTCGGTGGTTCAAATCCGCCTCCGGGCACCATTTTTTTCAAAATAAAACAAGTGCTTGCGATTTTGGCGCCAACCGACTGGTGTCAACTAAGTTACGTTTCTAAATTTTCTACCGTTTACCTACCGTTCGCTCGGAAACCCAATGACACAAGGGCTGGTCAACTTTCTTGGCTGGGATTTTCAATTGGGCATCTACCGTTTCGTCGATCTTCCTACCGTTTTAAGATGTCACCGCCGCGCCACCGGAACTCGAACCGGTCTACCCGCTACTGCGGTGCGTGCCCTCGCTTCCGACGCGGTCCGTGCCTCGGCGTCTATAGCTTTCCCGAGGCGTCAGCACGATGGCAGGTGTCGATGCCACAAATCTATCGCAATGGTTTGGCCGAAGACGGTTTGATTTAATCGTTTTTCAGGTCCCGAACGTCGGCAGTCGTAACCCTCGTTACAGGCGAAATCCCAACCATATCCTGGTGCGGCGTTTTCTTAAGAGTGCAGCGGCGCATCTTTCAGGCGAAGTGTAAGTCGCGATTACCGTCGTAAAAGCGCCCACTACGATGGAGCTTTTGACATGAATGGAGCGGCCGAGCGCAATGATACGCATTGCCTGTTGCCTATCCGTTCCGCTTTGCGGACTATGCCGGTTACGCGCATGTGAAGACGAAGGACGACGGCGTTGGAGCCGTCGATGAGGGGGACAAATTTGTGACCTACGTTTCTGGGGTGAATGAGAGGATTGGCCGCAAATGGATCACGCTTTAGACGCGGTTAGCCTGCCTCCGGGCGCCATATACATTACTGAATTCCTTTCCCGAGAGGAGGAGGAGACGATCAAAGATCGGCTCGACGGCGGAGAATGGAGCAATACGCTTAAGCGTCGCGTGCAGCATTTTGGCTACCTGTATGACTACAGGGTGCGAGCCATTACGACAGATACGTATCTAGGCAGGCTGCCTGAATGGCTTGAAATGCTCGCAGAACGATTGATCGCGCGCGGCTATTTCGTTGATTTGCCAGATCAAGTGATCGCGAACGAGTATTTGCCGGGTCAAGGCATTAGCGCTCACGTCGACTGTGTGCCGTGTTTCGATGACACAATCATTTCGATAAGCCTTTTATCCCAATGCGAGATGGTTTTTCGGGAGCGGTCCAGTTCCAGATCACTTGCCGTATTACTCCATCCACGCTCAGGCATATTGCTGAAGGAAGCGAGCCGATATGACTGGACGCACGAAATTCCCGCCCGAAAGTCGGATGTCACGGACGGTACGAGAGTGAATCGTGGCAGAAGAATATCTCTGACGTTTCGGAAGGTTACTCAGGCTATTGGAAAATCTTTTTAAAGCGGCCCTTATCTGCTTGCCGGTCGTGGGCTGCCGCCAACTTAGCCAACCAGTCGCTTAGCCACACTGAGAAAGTATTTTGTCAAGGGCCGTAAACGCCCAGTGAGAATTAGCGTTGCTCATCTTGACCTTGCCCCAAGTTTTATCCAATTTTGAGTTCGCTCCAGCGGTTTGGGTTGCTGCATTTGCGGCGGTAGCGGCGGGTTGTGGTGCGGAGCCATTTCGGCTGCGCATCACGTCGCGGGTTGATGGTCTGAGCGAATTCGGCAGGTGTCAGCCAGCCGATCCCAGAGTGTGGTCGGTTATCGTTGTAGTCGCTGCGCCAGTCTAAAAGCGCTAATCGGGCATGGATCGATGACGAGAAGAGTGTCTCATTCAAGAACTCGTCTCGCAGCCGCCCATTGAAGCTTTCGATGAACGGTTTTTGATCGGTTTGCCCGGCGGGATGTAGTGCCACTCCACCTTGGCTCGGTCGGCCCATTGCAGGATCGCGTTGCTCATGAACTCGCTGCCGTTGTCGCTGACAATCATCTTCGGTTTGCCGCGCTCCTCGATTATCCGATCCAGCTCACGGGCAACCCGCAGACCGGAAAGCGATGTATCGGCGACGAGCGCCAGACATTTCCTGGTGCAATCGTCGACGACCGTCAGAACCCGGAACCTGCGTCCATCGGTGAGTTGATCTGACACGAAGTCCAGCGACCAACGATCATTGACTGCCATCGGAATCAGCATCGGCGCTCGCGTGCCTATCGCTCGCTTTCGGCCGCCGCGTTTGCGCACCGTCAGCTTCTCCTCCCGATAGAGCCGGAAGAGCCTCTTTTGGTTCACAAGGTGCCCCTCGCGCCTGAGCAGCACATCAATGCGTCGATAGCCAAAGCGGCCACGTTCATGCGCCAACGCCTTCATTCGCTCGCGGAGGTTGTGATCGTCATCGCGTCTGGTTTCGTAGCGGATCGTCATCCGGCAAAAGCCAATGGCTTTACACGCCCGCCGTTCGCTCATCTGATGGACCGACAACAGATGAGCGACAGCTCGCCGCTTTGCCGTGGGCGTCACCACTTCTTTCCCAAAAGGTCTTTTAAAGCAGTATTGTCGAGCATCGCGTCCGCCAGAAGCATCTTGATCTGAACGAACGCCGCAGGATCGCCCGCTGGCGCCACGCCGGCCTGAGCATCGATATCATCGCGGAGAAACTTGGACGTCATCGCTCGACGATCTTCCGCGAGGTTCGGCGCAA
>NZ_JBLZPH010000107.1:0-8340 GCF_049199205.1 Shinella sp. M31
ACATGTAGCCGACGGTGACCTTGCGGTCGAAGGCTTCACCCGTACGGCCGTCGTACAGAACCGACTGACCGGAAGAGTTGAGGCCCGCACGCTCGAGCATGCTGGCGACGTCGGGTTCATGTGCACCGTCGAAGACCGGCGTTGCGATCGAGACACCCTTGCGGGACTGCTCGGCAAGCTTGACCAGGGCGTCGTCGTCGAAATGGGCGACTTCGTCCTTGGCTTCGCTCTCGTAAACTTCCGTCAGCTCGCGCTTCAGGTCCGAGATGTCCATGGTCTTGCGATACTCGTCGAGCAGGTCGCCGATCTTCTTGCCCATGCCGGCGCAAGCCCAGGCAAGGTGGGTTTCGAGGATCTGGCCGACGTTCATGCGCGACGGCACGCCCAGCGGGTTCAGGCAGATGTCGACATGCGTACCGTCTTCGAGGAACGGCATGTCCTCGATCGGCAGGATGCGCGAGACGACGCCCTTGTTGCCGTGACGGCCGGCCATCTTGTCGCCCGGCTGGATCTTGCGCTTCACAGCGACGAAGACCTTGACCATCTTCATGACGCCCGGAGGCATTTCGTCGCCGCGCTGGACCTTTTCGACCTTGTCCATGAAGCGCTGTTCAAGGCGCGACTTGGATTCGTCGTACTGGCCGCGGAGCGCTTCGATTTCGCCCTGAACCTTCTCGTCTTCGACGGCGAACATCCACCACTGCGAGCGGGGATATTCGGAGATCACGGCGTTCGACAGCTCGGTGCCCTTCTTGAAGGCCTTCGGGCCGGCGACGGCGACGTGGCCGCGCAGCATGTCGATCAGACGGCCGTAGACGTTACGGTCGAGGATCGCCTGCTCGTCGTCACGGTCCTTCGCCAGACGCTCGATCTCTTCGCGCTCGATCGCCATCGCACGTTCGTCCTTCTCCACGCCATGGCGGTTGAAGACGCGAACTTCGACGACGGTGCCGAAGGTGCCGGGCGGCATGCGCATGGAGGTGTCGCGAACGTCGGAGGCCTTTTCACCGAAGATGGCGCGCAGGAGCTTTTCTTCCGGCGTCATCGGGCTTTCGCCCTTCGGGGTGATCTTGCCGACCAGGATGTCGCCCGGCTGAACCTCTGCACCGATGTAAACGATACCGGCTTCGTCGAGGTTCTTCAGCGCTTCTTCCGAAACGTTCGGAATGTCGCGCGTGATTTCTTCCGGACCCAGCTTGGTGTCGCGGGCCATGACTTCGAATTCTTCGATATGGATGGACGTGAACACGTCGTCGGAGACGATGCGTTCGGACATCAGGATCGAGTCTTCGTAATTGTAGCCGTTCCACGGCATGAACGCGACGAGCGCGTTGCGGCCGAGTGCCAGGTCGCCGAGGTCGGTCGACGGACCGTCCGCGATGATATCGCCCTTGTTCAGAACGTCACCGACGGTGACCAGCGGGCGCTGGTTGACGCAGGTGTTCTGGTTGGAGCGCTGGAACTTCTGCAGGCGGTAGATATCGACGCCGGACTTCGACGGATCGAGGTCTTCCGTGGCGCGGATAACGATACGGGTCGCGTCGACCTGGTCGACGACGCCGCCGCGGCGGGCCGCGATGGCAGCGCCCGAGTCACGGGCGACGACCGGTTCCATGCCGGTGCCAACGAACGGTGCTTCCGCGCGCAGCAGAGGCACGGCCTGACGCTGCATGTTCGAACCCATGAGCGCGCGGTTGGCGTCATCGTTCTCGAGGAACGGGATGAGCGCCGCCGCGACCGAAACGAGCTGCTTCGGCGAAACGTCCATCAGGTTGATCTGGTCGCGCGGTGCGAGCATGACTTCGCCGGCGTGACGGCAGACGACGAACTCTTCAGCGAACGAGTTGTCGCTTTCGAGCACCGAGTTTGCCTGAGCCACGTGGTACTTGGCCTCTTCCATGGCGGAGAGGTAGACCACATCCGTCGTCACCTTGCCGTCGACGATCTTGCGGTACGGGCTTTCGATGAAGCCGTACTTGTTGACGCGGGCGAAGGTTGCAAGCGAGTTGATCAGACCGATGTTCGGGCCTTCCGGCGTCTCGATCGGGCAGATACGGCCGTAGTGGGTCGGGTGAACGTCGCGGACTTCGAAGCCGGCGCGCTCGCGCGTCAGACCACCCGGGCCAAGAGCCGAAAGACGGCGCTTGTGGGTGATTTCCGACAGCGGGTTCACCTGGTCCATGAACTGCGAGAGCTGCGAGGAACCGAAGAATTCACGAACCGCGGCAGCAGCCGGCTTCGCGTTGATCAGGTCCTGCGGCATGACCGTGTCGATTTCGATCGAGGACATGCGTTCCTTGATCGCGCGCTCCATGCGCAGCAGGCCGAGACGGTACTGGTTCTCCATCAGCTCGCCGACCGAACGAACACGGCGGTTGCCGAGGTTGTCGATGTCGTCGATCTCGCCCTTGCCGTCGCGCAGTTCGACCAGCATCTTCACGACGGCAAGGATATCGTCCTTGCGCAGCGTGCGAACCGTGTCGGCAACGTCGAGGTCGAGGCGCATGTTCATCTTCACGCGGCCGACGGCGGAGAGGTCGTAACGCTCCGCATCGAAAAACAGCGTGTTGAACATGGCTTCGGCCGAATCCATGGTCGGCGGTTCACCCGGACGCATGACGCGGTAGATGTCGAACAGAGCGTCCTGGCGGTTCTCGTTCTTGTCTGCGGCGAGCGTGTTGCGGATGTAGGCGCCGACATTGATGTGGTCGATGTCGAGAACCGGGATTTCGTCGAAACCAGCCGACAGGATGACCGGCAGGGTCTTCTCGTCGATTTCGTCGCCGGCTTCGAGATAGATTTCACCCGTCGTGTAGTTGACCACGTCTTCGGCAAGGTAGTTGCCGTAGAGGTCTTCGTCGGTCGCCTTCAGAGCCTTGAGGCCCTTTTCGGAGAGCGAGCGCAGCAGGCGCGGGGTGAGCTTCTTGCCGATTTCGACAACCACTTCACCGCTGTCGGCGTCGATCATATCCGCGACGGCCTTCTGGCCCTTCAGCGCGTCGGGATTGAACGGAACACGCCAGCCCTTGCCGTCACGCTGGTAAAGCGACTTCGTATAGAAGGTCGACAGGATTTCTTCGCCGTCCATGCCCAGCGCCATGAGGAGCGAGGTGACGGGAATCTTGCGGCGACGGTCGATGCGCGCATGCACGATGTCCTTGGCGTCGAACTCGATGTCGAGCCAGGAACCGCGATACGGGATGACGCGCGCAGCAAAGAGCAGCTTGCCGGACGAATGGCTCTTGCCCTTGTCGTGATCGAAGAACACGCCCGGCGAACGGTGCATCTGGGAAACGATGACGCGCTCGGTGCCGTTGACGATGAACGTGCCGTTGTCGGTCATGAGCGGCATGTCGCCCATGTAGACGTTCTGTTCCTTGATGTCCTTGATCGACTTGGCGCCGGTATCCTCGTCGATGTCGAACACGATGAGGCGCAGCGTCACCTTCAGCGGCGCAGCATAGGTCAGGTCGCGCTGACGGCATTCCTCAACGTCGAACTTCGGCTGTTCGAATTCGTAGGAAACGAATTCGAGCATGGAAGCGCCGGAGAAGTCCGTGATCGGGAAGACCGACTTGAAAACCGACTGAAGGCCCTCGTCCGGGCGTCCGCCGGCGGGCTCATCAACCATCAGGAACTGGTCGTAGGATGCCTTCTGAACCTCGATGAGGTTCGGCATTTCTGCGACTTCGGGGATTTTACCAAAAAACTTGCGTACGCGCCTACGACCGTTAAACGAAAGGGTCTGAGCCATCGTCGCTCCTTCAAAATTTGCATCCGGGCCTGCAACAGACGGGGTTCGCTGGCCAGTCGATCCCGTCGACCAATGGGTTGGTTCAATCTCGTCTTGCTGTCAGGCCACGGGCCGGATTGCCCTGTCGCCTGGAGGAAGACCATCCTCTTGAAGAACCCATTACCCAAAAGCCGTTTTTGCGGCTTTTGGGTAATCAGTTCGGAGGAATCATCAATGGGAGAGGGTCGAAACCCTCTCCCACCGCATTCCGATATTACTTAACGTCGACCTTGGCGCCGGCGTCCTCAAGCTTCTTCTTGAGGTCAGCGGCTTCAGCCTTGGAAACGCCTTCCTTGACAGCCTTCGGAGCGCCTTCGACGAGGTCCTTGGCTTCCTTGAGGCCGAGGCCCGTGATGGCGCGGACTTCCTTGATGACGTTGATCTTGTTAGCGCCGGCGTCAGCCAGGATAACGTCGAACTCAGTCTTTTCTTCTTCAGCCGGGCCAGCAGCAGCAGCGCCGCCAGCAGCAGCAACTGCTACGGGAGCAGCAGCCGAAACGCCCCACTTCTCTTCGAGAAGCTTCGAAAGCTCAGCGGCTTCCAGAACGGTGAGGGCGGACAGGTCTTCTACGATCTTTGCGAGATCAGCCATTTTCGTATTTCCTTTTGTTCGGTTCGAACTGGTAAGTTTGATTTACAGCGAAAAACCGCCTCAAGCGGCTTCGTCCTTCTTGGCATAGGCTGCGAACACGCGGGCAAGCTGGCTTGCCGGTGCTGCAACGACCGTAGCGACGCGCGTAGCCGGGGCTGCAAGCAGACCCAGGAGCTTTCCGCGAAGCTCGTCGAGCGAAGGCAGGGTCGCAAGCGACTTGACTGCTTCTGCGTCGAGTGTGGTCGCACCCATGGCGCCACCGAGAACAACGAGCTTGTCGTTGGTCTTGGCGAAATCCATGGCTACCTTGGGAGCAATCATCGGATCATTTGCGTAAGCAATGAGCGTCTGACCCTGGAAGAGATCCGTGATCCCTTCCGACTCCGTACCCTGAAGGGCAATTTTGGCCAGGCGGTTCTTCGCGACCTTGACGGTACCGCCCGCAGCACGCATCTTCGAACGAAGATCGTTCATCTGCGCAACGGTGATACCGGCGTAGCGGGCCACGACAACCGAACCGGAAGCCTTGAAGACTTCGTTCAGCTCCGTGACGAATTCGCGTTTTTCCGCTCTTTCCACTGTGCCTATCTCCAGTTGACAGGACCCTAGACTTCTCAGGGGACCTGCCGGGTTTACCTTTGCCGCCAGGGATCATCTCAAAAAGCTGATCCCGAGCGACGCTCGAGGATCCTGTCCCCCCGCGCTCGGCCTTTGGGCCGCGACACAAGGTAAGGTAGGTTCGAACCGAATTCCGCGTCATCCGACGCTGAAGAAATCCAGGTCTCACCCCGTCTCATGCAGGCAACGTGATTAAGGCCTAACCACCTGCAATCTCGGACAGGAGTTCCGGGCGTTTAGTCCCGGAAATTCCCGGCCAGACAAGGCCGGGAATTCTGTTGCGGTGCGGCCGAAGCCGGACCGGAATTAGGAAACGGTCGCGGGGTCGATCTTGACGCCCGGGCCCATCGTCGAGGAAATGGCAACGCGCTTGACGTAGTTGCCCTTTGCACCCGCCGGCTTCGCCTTGACGACGGCGTCAGCAAAAGCCTTGATGTTCTCTTCCAGAGCCTTGGCGTCGAAGGAAGCCTTGCCGATGCCGGCGTGGATGATACCAGCCTTCTCGACGCGGAACTCGACAGCACCGCCCTTGGATGCCTTGACGGCGCCGGTGACGTCCATGGTGACGGTACCGACCTTCGGGTTCGGCATCATGCCGCGCGGGCCGAGAACCTTACCGAGACGGCCGACGAGCGGCATCATGTCCGGGGTTGCGATGCAGCGATCGAAGTCGATCTTGCCGCCCTGGACGATTTCGAGCAGGTCTTCCGCGCCGACGATGTCAGCACCGGCAGCCTTGGCTTCGTCAGCCTTGGCGCCACGAGCGAAGACGGCGACGCGAACGTCACGGCCCGTGCCGTTCGGCAGGTTGACAACGCCGCGGACCATCTGGTCAGCGTGACGCGGGTCAACACCGAGGTTCATCGCGATTTCGACGGTTTCGTCGAACTTGGCGACGGCGCGCTCCTTGACGAGAGCGATTGCGTCCGAGAGGGCGACCAGCTTGGTCGGGTCGATGCCTTCACGGATCTTCTGGATGCGCTTTGCGATCTTGGCCATGGAATTAACCTACCACTTCCAGGCCCATGGCGCGGGCGGAGCCCTCGACCATTGCCATTGCGCCTTCGATATCGGCGGCGTTGAGATCCTTCATCTTGGCTTCGGCGATCGACTTGATCTGAGCCTTGGTGAGCTTGCCGACCGAACCGCCCTTGCCGGGGGTCTTCGAACCGGACGTGATCTTGGCTTCCTTCTTGAGGAAGTAGGTCACCGGCGGCTGCTTCATCACGAAGGTGAAGGACTTGTCCTGGTAGTAGGTGATGACGACCGGGATCGGCATACCCTTTTCCATTTCCTGCGTCGCTGCGTTGAACGACTTGCAGAATTCCATGATGTTAATGCCACGCTGACCAAGCGCCGGGCCGATCGGCGGAGACGGGTTTGCCGATCCTGCCTTGACCTGAAGCTTGAGCTGGCCTGCAACTTTCTTAGCCATTTTCTCTGCCTTTCAGAATGCGGCCGGTTGCCCGGCCCATGATGCCGATCAAAGACCGGCGGCTGCGGTTGCGTGGTGCGGTCTTGTGACGCCCGGCTAAGGCACCCTTCCCTTCCACGCGAGCGGCGGAAACTTCCGCCACCAACCCTCTGCGAGGATTGGATTTTCTCCAAGCGACACCCGAGGGCGCCGCCAAAAATCAGATTTTCTCGACCTGGGCGTATTCCAGCTCCACCGGGGTGGCGCGACCGAAGATCGACACTTCCACCTTGAGGCGCGAACGCTCCTCATCGACATCCTGAACCGTGCCGTTGAACGACGCGAACGGACCGTCGGAAACGCGAACCTGCTCGCCGATCTCGAAGGAGACCGAGGGCTTCGGACGATCGACACCATCCTGAACCTGCGACAGGATGCGCTCGGCCTCGCTGTCCGGGATCGGAACCGGCTTGTTGTCAGAACCGAGGAAGCCCGTGACCTTCGGCGTGTTCTTGATGAGGTGGTACGCTTCGTCCGTCAGGTTCGCCCGCACCAGCACGTAGCCGGGGAAGAACTTGCGCTCGGAATCGACCTTGCGGCCGCGACGCACCTCGACAACCTTCTCGGTCGGCACGAGGATCTTTTCGAAGAGATGATCAAGACCCTTCTGACGGGCCTTGTTCTCGATATCCTCGGCGACTTTCTTCTCGAAATTCGAATAGGCGTGGACGATGTACCAACGGGAAGCCATGTTCATCTCCAACCGATCAGGCGGCAGCGCCGAGGACGAGGCCAACAAGCCAGCCCATCAACTGATCCGCAGCAAAGAAGAACACTGCGGCAAGGAAGACCATGATGAAGACCATGATGGTCGAGATCATCGTCTCGCGCCGCGAGGGCCAAGTCACTTTTGCCGTTTCGGAGCGTACCTGCTGCAGAAACGCAATCGGATTCGTTTTCGATGCCATTGAATGTCCACGCCATTACGGCGCGTAAAGCTGAGATATCAGCCCCACGCACCGCGTGTCTGTTTTGCCCTACATAAAGCCCGATTCCCTTTTTCACAAGAGGCAACCGAACTTTTAACGAATTATGACGGCCTTACCGTCACGCCATTCCGACCGTCGCTGCAAGTGGTCCGCGCTGTCCGGCGAAGAATGGCAGGGGCAGAGGGGCTCGAACCCCCGACCTGCGGTTTTGGAGACCGCCGCTCTACCAACTGAGCTATACCCCTACATGCTTGCCGTATCCGAAGCGAACCGCCCGTCACCGGCAAGGCATGGCGTCTTTACGGCGCGGGGGCGGACTTGGCAAGTGCGAAAAGTGTATTTTTTACAACAAATCAGTGCTTGTTTGAGGATACTGCCCTGCCCCATTGGCACCCGCCCCTCATCCGGCCTGCCGGCCACCTTCTCCCCGCAAGCGGGGCGAAGGAGATATGCCGCACCGCCTTCCTGGATCTCCGGCACCGCGTGGGGCAAGTCCCCTGCCCGCCTGCGGGGAGAGGGTTATGTTGAGGGGTAAAACCCGTACGAAGCAGGCACCGAAAACGAAAAAGCCCCGCGGTTTTCCGCGGGGCTTCCAGTCAGATCAAAGACCCGAAATTATTCGACGATCGAGGCAACGATGCCGGCGCCGACGGTACGGCCGCCTTCGCGGATAGCGAAGCGCAGCTTTTCTTCCATCGCGATCGGAACGATCAGTTCAACGGCAACCGTGACGTTGTCGCCCGGCATGACCATTTCCGTGCCTTCCGGCAGCGAAACAATACCGGTCACGTCCGTCGTGCGGAAGTAGAACTGCGGACGGTAGTTCGTGAAGAACGGCGTATGACGGCCGCCTTCTTCCTTCGTCAGGATGTAGGCTTCAGCCATGAACTTCTTGTGCGGCTTGACCGAACCCGGCTTGCACAGGATCTGGCCA
>NZ_JBLZPH010000108.1:0-8738 GCF_049199205.1 Shinella sp. M31
TTCCGGAGCAGCGTCGATCTGGTCGTACGCCTTGAACTCGCCGAAGTACTTCGTGATCGCTGCCGTCAGCGACGTCTTGCCGTGGTCGACGTGGCCGATCGTGCCGATGTTTACGTGAGGCTTGTTGCGCTCAAACTTGCTCTTTGCCATTTCCGGCTCTCCATTCGTGATCCCGCGAGGGGAAATTCATACAAATTTTTAGGGGGTTACCCCGGTCACTTCTGACCGGAGTACTTTGCCTGGATTTCCTGCGCGACGTTCGACGGAACCGGCGCATAGTGGTCGAAGACCATCGAGTACTGGGCGCGGCCCTGCGACATGGAGCGCAGGTTGTCCACGTACTTGAACATGTTGGCCAGCGGCACGTTGGCGGAGATCACGACGGCGACGCCGCGCGATTCCTGGCCCTGGATCTGGCCACGACGGGAGTTCAGGTCGCCGATAACGTCGCCGACATAATCTTCCGGCGTTACGACTTCGACCTTCATCATCGGCTCGAGCAGCTGGGCGCCGGCTTCACGCGATGCTTCACGGAAGCAGGCACGCGAAGCAATTTCGAAGGCGAGGACCGAGGAGTCGACGTCGTGGAAGGCGCCGTCGATGAGCGTCGCCTTGACGCCGAGCATCGGGAAGCCCGCGAGCGGACCCGAGGACAGAACGCTTTCGATACCCTTCTGAACGCCCGGGATGTATTCCTTGGGAACAGCACCGCCGACGATCTTGGATTCGAAGAGGAAATCTTCGCCATCCGGGTTCGGTTCGAAAACGAGCTTCACGCGGGCGAACTGGCCGGTACCACCGGTCTGCTTCTTGTGCGTGTAGTCCTTTTCGGTCTTGCGCGTGATCGTCTCACGGTAAGCAACCTGCGGAGCGCCGACGTTTGCTTCGACCTTGAACTCGCGACGCATGCGGTCGACGATGATGTCGAGGTGAAGTTCGCCCATGCCAGCGATGATCGTCTGGCCGGACTCTTCGTCCGTCTTGACGCGGAAGGACGGGTCTTCAGCGGCCAGGCGGTTGAGCGCGAGGCCCATCTTTTCCTGGTCGTTCTTCGTCTTCGGCTCGATCGCGATCTGGATAACCGGTTCCGGGAATTCCATGCGCTCGAGAACGACCGGCTTCAGGGGATCGCAGAGCGTGTCGCCCGTCGTCGTGTCCTTGAGGCCGGCGAGAGCAACGATGTCGCCTGCATAGGCTTCTTCGATGTCTTCACGCGAGTTGGAATGCATCTGCAGCATACGGCCGACGCGTTCGCGCTTTTCCTTGACCGTGTTCATAACCGACGTGCCCTTTTCGAGCTTGCCGGAATAGATGCGGGCAAAGGTGAGCGAACCGACGAAGGGGTCGTTCATGATCTTGAACGCGAGCATCGAGAGCGGCTCGGCGTCATCGGCGTGACGCTCGATTTCGAGCTCCGTCTTGACGTCGATGCCCTTGATCGCCGGGATGTCTGCCGGGGACGGCAGGTAATCGACGACGGCGTCGAGCAGCGGCTGAACGCCCTTGTTCTTGAACGCGGTACCGCAGAACATCGGGTGGAACTTCACGTCGATGGTGCCGCGGCGAACGAGTTCGCGGATCTTGTCGTTGTCCGGGTAGTTGCCTTCGAGATAGGCTTCCATCGCGGCTTCGTCGATTTCGACGACGGTCTCGATGAGCTTCTCGCGGTATTCCTCGGCCTGGGCCTTCATGTCTTCCGGAATCTCGACGACGTCCCACTGGGCGCCGAGCGATTCATCGCGCCAGACGAGCGCGTTCATTTCGATCAGATCGATGACGCCCTTGAAGTCGCTTTCAGCGCCGATCGGCAGCTGCATGACGACCGGGATCGCACCGAGACGCGACTTGATCATGGATACCGAGCGGTAGAAGTCCGCGCCGGTCTTGTCCATCTTGTTGCAGAAGATCATGCGCGGAACGTTGTACTTCTCAGCCTGGCGCCAGACGGTTTCCGTCTGCGGCTCGACACCGGCGTTGGCATCGAGAAGAGCGATCGCACCGTCGAGAACGCGCAGCGAGCGTTCGACTTCGATGGTGAAGTCGACGTGGCCGGGGGTGTCGATGATGTTGAAGCGGCGGGTCTTGCCGTCACGACCCTTCCAGAAGGTCGTGGTTGCAGCCGAGGTGATCGTGATGCCGCGTTCCTGCTCCTGCTCCATCCAGTCCATGGTCGCGGCGCCGTCATGGACTTCGCCGATCTTGTGGGACTTGCCGGTGTAGTAGAGGATGCGTTCGGTCGTCGTCGTCTTGCCGGCGTCGATATGCGCCATGATACCGAAATTACGGTAGTCTTCGATTTTGTATTCGCGAGCCATTTCGGACTCCTTTCGAGACGTTAGTTTCGGTTACCAGCGGTAGTGCGAGAACGCACGGTTGGCGTCGGCCATCTTGTGCGTGTCTTCGCGCTTCTTCACTGCGCTGCCGCGATTGTTTGCTGCGTCCATGAGTTCGCCGGAAAGGCGCTCGACCATGGTCGTTTCGTTACGCTTGCGGGCAGCTGCGATCAGCCAACGGATTGCGAGAGCCTGGCGGCGCTCCGGGCGAACGTCGACCGGAACCTGGTAGGTCGCACCACCGACGCGACGCGAACGCACTTCGACGTGCGGAGCGACGTTGTCGAGAGCCGAATGGAACACCGTGACCGGGTCCGCTTTAGCCTTGCCCTGAACGACATCAAAGGCACCGTAAACGATCGTTTCGGCGACGGACTTCTTGCCGTCCAGCATGATGGCATTCATGAACTTGGTGACCACGAGATCGCCGAACTTCGGGTCCGGATTGATCTCGCGCTTTTCTGCTCTATGGCGACGGGACATACTTTTAGTCTCTCAATCTTGAATGATCTGGCCAGCGAAATGGCGCTGGTTACTATATTACTTCGGACGCTTCGCGCCATACTTCGAACGACGCTGCTTGCGGTTCTTGACGCCCTGGGTGTCGAGAACGCCGCGGATGATGTGGTAACGCACGCCCGGCAAGTCCTTTACGCGGCCGCCACGGATCATGACGACAGAGTGTTCCTGCAGGTTGTGGCCTTCGCCCGGGATGTAACCGATGACTTCGAAGCCATTGGTCAGGCGGATCTTGGCGACCTTACGCAGAGCCGAGTTCGGCTTCTTCGGGGTCGTCGTGTACACGCGGGTGCAAACGCCGCGCTTCTGGGGGTTTTCCTGCAGGGCAGGAACCTTGTTGCGCTTAACCGACGCCTGGCGCGGCTTGCGGATCAACTGGTTTACGGTAGGCATAGACCCATCCCTTATCGTGTCTCATTACCCTTGCGGGCGGATTGGAGCGGCGGGCCGCCCCTGCATAGTCGGTTACGCATTTATGCAACGCCAAGCGTTCCGCTTGCCTGCAAAATGCTCATGGCCACACGCGTGTTCATGCGCAATAAAAGGCCGATCCACCTGAGCGGATGACCTTCGATAGGCAGAGGACGCGATATCACCGCGTCATGCGTGCAGCATTCATGTTCTCAACGTGCGTCGAGCCTTGTTTGAGGCGAACTTCAGAACGAGTCGTTCCGAACCAGCCAGCCTCACATAGGCTCTGATGGCGTGCGGTCTACTGAGTTAAGGGCAAAAGGTCAAGGGGCGCGGCGAAAGAATCCGGGGCCAGAATGGCTGGCCTGCCTGAGAAGCAAGGCTTTTGGCCGCCCGCCCTGCCCCATCGGCGGCACTTTGGACGGCGGAAGCCTTCGCCTGAGAACATTAAGAAAGCATGAAGACGGAATCAACCGGCAAGAGTCTGCGCGTCGCGAATGCATCCACCGATTCTATCGTCCCGAGTCGCATCGGCCCACATTTTGTCATTGGGTCTTGCCGCCCTACCCTTTATACAACCCGTAACACTGACCCGAAAGGAGCCCGCCATGGCGTCCAGCGCCGACAATGACAACAACACGCTCGGCGACGAGCCGATGGTCTTCATCATCATCGGCAAGGCCTATGAGCGCGAGGGTGACGAGGGCATAGACATCCATGTCATGCTACGCGCGCCCGATGACGATAGCGCCGTGCGCGAGGCGCTGAACGCGCTTTCCGAAGAAGGTTTCCTGGAAGCCGACCTCGACCAGATCGGCACGCTGAACGGCCTGCCGGAAGACGAGCCGCACGCTTCGGCCTACAAGGGCGCGCTGGAAGGCGAAGTCGCGATCATCCGCTTCGCATAATAAGAGTGGCGCAGGCATCGAGAGAGCAATGCCTGCGCCGACATACCGGTAGACGAAACGTCGGCCGCGCGATCGACCCGTAACGACAAGTTCGTCTCCGCGTCCGGCGCGTATCGAAATCGTAATCCTGCGATGATGTCGGCCTCCGCGCCGTGAGCGCCCGTTCCTTGCCAAGAAGGGCGATTTGCACCGCCGCGGCCCTCCCCATCGCAGAACGGCTGTCCTGTGGCCTGGATTCCCACCCACAACCCTTCGTCTATTCGCGAATGAACATCCTTCCCGATCGTCAAAAGCAAAACGCCGGGCACTAGGCCCGGCGTTTTCATTTTCATAAGACCCAGCCTTACTCGGCTGCGGCGCCCTCGCCGCCGGCGAGGTCCGCCAGCATCGGGGTTGCGACGCCGGCGCCCGTCGACTTGCGGCGCTCGTCGAGGATCATCTCGTCGCGGGCCGTCGCGATGCGGCGGATCTGGGTCATGGTGCCACCGGTACCGGCCGGGATGAGGCGGCCGACGATGACGTTTTCCTTGAGGCCCTGCAGGCCGTCGGTCTTGCCGGCGATCGCAGCTTCCGTGAGAACCTTGGTGGTCTCCTGGAACGAAGCAGCCGAGATGAACGACGGAGTCTGCAGCGACGCCTTGGTGATGCCGAGGAGGACCGGATCGCCGTAAGCCGGCTTCTTGCCCTCTTCGATCAGCTGATCGTTGACGTCTTCCAGCTCGATACGGTCAACGCTGTCACCGACGATGTAGGTCGAGTCGCCAGCATCCGTGATCTCGACCTTCTGCAGCATCTGGCGAACGATCACCTCAATGTGCTTGTCGTTGATCACAACGCCCTGCAGTCGATAGACTTCCTGGATCTCGTTCACGAGGTAGGAAGCGAGTGCTTCCACACCCTTGATCGCCAGGATGTCGTGCGGTGCCGGGTTACCGTCGAGGATGTAGTCACCCTTTTCGATGTAGTCGCCGTCCTGAAGGTGGAAGGGCTTGCCCTTCGGGATCAGGTACTCGACCGGCTCGACACCGTCTTCCGACGGCTCGATCAGCACGCGGCGCTTGTTCTTGTAGTCGCGGCCAAAGCGGACGGTACCATCGATCTCAGCGATGACGGCGTGGTCCTTCGGACGACGGGCTTCGAACAGTTCGGCAACGCGCGGCAGACCACCGGTGATGTCCTTGGTCTTGGCGCTTTCCAGCGGCGAGCGGGCAAGAACGTCACCCTGGGAGACCTTCTGACCCGGCTCGACCGACAGGATCGCATCGACCGAGAGCAGGAAGCGAGCTTCGCCACCGCGGGACAGCTTGGCAACGGCGCCATTCTTGTCCTTGATGACGATCGCGGGCTTCAGGTCTGTACCGCGCGGCGTCGAGCGCCAGTCGATGACCGAACGCTTGGTGATGCCGGTGGATTCGTCGGTCATTTCCAGAACCGAGATGCCGTCGACGACGTCTTCGAAGTGAACGGTACCTTCCACTTCCGTCATCATCGGACGGGTGTAGGGGTCCCACTCGGCGAGACGCTGGCCGCGCTTCACCTTGTCGCCGTCATCGACGAAGATCTTCGAACCGTAGGCGACGCGCTGCGAGGACCGTTCTACGCCACGCTCGTCCAGGATGGTGACCGCCATGTTACGACCCATCGCGACGAGAACGCCTTCCGAGTTGCGCAGCATGTTGCGGTTCTTCATCTGCACCGTGCCTTCATACGATGCTTCCAGGAACGACTGGTCGACCACGGTCGCCGTGCCGCCCAGGTGGAAGGTACGCATGGTGAGCTGGGTGCCCGGTTCACCGATCGACTGTGCCGCGATGACGCCGACAGCTTCACCCATGTTGACGGGCGTGCCGCGTGCAAGGTCGCGACCGTAGCAGACGCCGCAGACGCCGGTCTGGATTTCGCAGGTCAGTGCCGAACGAATACGGATCGACTGGATACCAGCCTTCTCGATTTCGATGACATCGGGCTCGAGGATCATCTTGCCGGCATCAACGATGCGCGCACCCGTGACCGGATGATCGATGTCGTCAAGCGCGGTACGACCCAGAACGCGGGTGCCGATCGAAGCCACGACCTGGCCGGCATCGACGATCGCGGTCATGGTGAGGCCCTTGTCGGTGCCGCAATCCACGTGCGTGACGATGCAGTCCTGCGCGACGTCGACGAGACGGCGGGTCAGGTAACCGGAGTTCGCGGTCTTCAAGGCGGTGTCTGCCAGACCCTTACGGGCACCGTGCGTCGAGTTGAAGTACTCGTTCACGGTCAGGCCTTCCTTGAAGTTCGAGATAATCGGCGTTTCGATGATCTCACCCGACGGCTTGGCCATGAGGCCACGCATGCCGCCCAGCTGGCGCATCTGGTTCGGAGAACCGCGGGCGCCGGAGTGGGACATCATGTAGATGGCGTTCATCTGCTTCTGGCGACCGGTTTCCGGGTCGAACTCGACGGCCTTAATGCGGGCCATCATGTCCTCGGCAACCTTTTCGGTGGCCTTGCCCCAGGCGTCGACGACCTTGTTGTACTTCTCGCCCTGGGTGATCAGGCCGTCATTGTACTGCTGCTCGTATTCCTTGACCAGGGTTTCGGTGTCACCGACGATCTTCGCCTTGGTTTCCGGAATGATCATGTCGTCCTTGCCGAACGAAATGCCGGCGCGGCAGGCATGGGCAAAGCCGAGCTGCATGATGCGGTCGCAGAAGATGACCGTGTCTTTCTGACCGCAGTGACGGTAGACCGTGTCGATCATCTTGGAGATGTTCTTCTTGGTCATTTCCTGGTTGCAGGTCTCGAACGGCACGTTGACGTTCTTCGGCAGGAGTTCGCCGATGATCATGCGGCCGGGCGTCGTTTCATAGATCTTGGACACCAGCTTGCCGTCGGCATCCATGGTCTTGAAGCGACCGCGGATCTTGGCATGCAGGGTAACGACCTTGTTTTCGAGCGCATGGTGCAGTTCGCCCATGTCGGAGAAGGCCATGCCTTCGCCCGGCTCGTTCTGGTTCATGATCGCCAGATAGTAGAGGCCGAGAACCATGTCCTGCGAGGGAACGATGATCGGCGCGCCGTTTGCCGGGTGCAGAATGTTGTTCGTCGACATCATGAGCACGCGCGCTTCCAGCTGGGCTTCCAGCGAGAGCGGAACGTGAACAGCCATCTGGTCGCCGTCGAAGTCGGCGTTGAAGGCCGTGCAGACGAGCGGATGCAGCTGGATGGCCTTGCCTTCGACCAGGATCGGTTCGAAGGCCTGGATGCCCAGGCGGTGAAGCGTCGGTGCGCGGTTCAGGAGAACCGGATGTTCGCGGATGACCTCATCGAGGATATCCCAGACTTCAGGCTTTTCTTTTTCAACGAGCTTCTTGGCCTGCTTGACGGTCGAGGAGAAACCCTTGGCGTCGAGGCGGGCGTAGATGAACGGCTTGAACAGCTCGAGCGCCATCTTCTTCGGCAGGCCGCACTGGTGCAGCTTGAGTTCCGGACCGGTCACGATGACCGAACGGCCGGAATAGTCGACGCGCTTGCCGAGCAGGTTCTGGCGGAAGCGGCCCTGCTTGCCCTTGAGCATGTCGCTGAGCGACTTCAGCGGACGCTTGTTGGCGCCGGTGATGACGCGGCCGCGGCGGCCGTTGTCGAACAGAGCGTCAACCGATTCCTGAAGCATGCGCTTCTCGTTACGGATGATGATGCCCGGTGCACGCAGCTCGATGAGACGCTTCAGACGGTTGTTACGGTTGATGACACGACGATAGAGGTCGTTCAGGTCGGACGTCGCGAAACGGCCACCATCAAGAGGAACCAGCGGGCGCAGGTCCGGCGGGATCACCGGAACGACCTTCATGATCATCCATTCCGGACGGTTGCCGCTCTCCATGAAGTTCTCGACGATCTTCAGGCGCTTCATCAGCTTCTTCTGCTTCAGGTCCGACGTGGTGTCGGCCAGGTCCTGACGCAGATCGCCGGCGATCTTCTCGAGGTTCATCGAGGCGAGCATCTCGTAGATGGCCTCGGCGCCGATCATCGCCGTGAACTGGTCTTCACCATATTCATCGACGGCGATCATGTATTCTTCTTCGGAAAGAAGCTGGTTTTCCTTGAGCGCGGTCAGGCCCGGCTCGGTCACGATGTAGTTCTCGAAATAGAGAACGCGCTCGACATCCTTCAGCGTCATGTCGAGCAGGGTCGAGATGCGCGAGGGAAGCGACTTCAGGAACCAGATATGGGCAACCGGAGCGGCGAGCTCGATATGGCCCATGCGCTCGCGGCGAACGCGCGACAGCGTGACTTCGACGCCGCACTTTTCGCAGATGATGCCCTTGTACTTCATGCGCTTGTACTTGCCGCACAGGCACTCGTAGTCCTTGATCGGCCCGAAGATGCGCGCGCAGAAGAGACCGTCGCGTTCCGGCTTGAACGTACGGTAGTTGATGGTTTCCGGCTTCTTGATCTCGCCGTACGACCACGACAGGATCTTTTCCGGCGACGCGATCGAGATACGGATGGAGTCGAACGTCTGCGCAGGCACCTGCGGGTTGAAAAGGTTCATGACCTCTTGGTTCATGCCTATCTCCTT
>NZ_JBLZPH010000109.1:0-29699 GCF_049199205.1 Shinella sp. M31
GGCCTCCACGCTCTACGCCGCCGTCTGGGGCATAGCGACCTTCCTGGGGCCGACCATCGGCGGCATCTTCGCCGCCGGCAGCGCCTGGCGCGAAGCCTTCGCGCTGCTCGTGCCGCTGTCGGCGATCATGGCTTTCGTCGCGCCCCGCCTCTTGCCCTCGGGCGACGGCGAGCGCGTGACGACGAAAACGCCTTTCGTGCAGATCGTGCTTCTGGTGACGGCCGTCGTGTTGCTCTCCTTCGCAAGCTCGGTGGATGCGCCGGCGCTGCGCGGCGTTCTTGCGGGCGCCGCCGTCATCGGCGTCATCGCCGCCATCACCATCGAGCGCCATGCCGAGGCGCGGCTGCTGCCGGCCGGCACGATCAGCCTCGGCTCGCCGCTCGCCCGCGTCTATCTCATCATGCTTTTGCTGCTGGTGACGATCTGCTCGGATGTCTACATCCCCTATTTCCTGCAGGTCCTGCACGGCGTCACGCCGCTGGTCTCGGGTTATCTCGTGGCGCTTTTGGCGCTCGGCTGGACGACGGCGGCCTTCATGACCGCAAGCCTCAAGGGAAGGCTGGCCAACCGCGTCATCCTCGTCGGCGGAGCAATCGAGACGGTGGCGACTGCGCTGCTCGTCTTCACGCTCGCGCGGCACAATCCCGACAGCGGCCTTCTCCTGCTCGTGCTTTCGACGGTCTTCACCTATCTGATGGGCTTCGGCATCGGCATGGGCTGGGCGCATCTCGTGACCCATGTCATGTGGCTTGCTCCCTCCGGCGAGACGGACAAGGCCTCGGCCGCCATCACCACCATGCAGGCGCTGGGTGCGGCCTTCGGCGCCGCACTCGCCGGCATCATCGTCAATTCCACCGGCCTGTTGCAGCCGGGCGGCGTCGAGGGTGCGGTGACGGCGGCGCGCTGGCTCTATGCGCTGCTCGCACTGCCGGCGGCCCTCGCCATCCTGCTTGCCATCGGCCTGCCGCACAAAACGACCGGGCTCGGCGATTGAGGATTTGTTAACGTCGTCCTGCGGTCGCGATTGCGACACTGCCGCCTTCTGCCACAAAGGGCACCTATCGTCGGCCTGTCTGGCGATTCTGCCCCGGAAAGGACGAGCGGTTGCGGCTGAGCGATGGACATGGCTGGCTGGAAGAAAGCGGCATGGCAAAGATCGATACGATCCTGCCGCTCGCCCTTCTCCGCGACCGCGCCACGACGGACCTCATCCTGTCCGGCCTCGACGCCTCCGGCGTCGCCTTCGCGCTGTTTTCGCCTGATGATGAGCTTGCCTACGGTTCCGCAGCCTTCCGCCTGCTCTTCGACGTGCAGTCCGGTGCCAGCACCTTTGACGACATCATGCGCAATTGCCACGGCAAGCGCGTCGGACCGAAGATCAGCCTGCCGGTCGAGGAATTTCTCGACATGGCCTGCAAGAAGCGGCGCAGCAGCCCGCAGCGCACCTTCGAGATCGATATTACCGACGACAGGTGGTTTCTCGTCAACGAGGTGCTGCTGCCAGGCGGCTGGCTGTGGCATGTCTTCACCGACATCACCATGCTCAAATCCAACGAGCGCGTGCTGCAGCTTGCCCGCGACGCCGCCCGCCTCGCCGCCGATACGGACCCGCTGACCGGCCTCTTCAACCGCCGTGCCGCCATGGAGCGGCTGGAGGCGGACATGCAGGCGGCGTTGCGCGACGGCACGCCGCTCTCGCTGGTGCTGATAGACCTCGACAATTTCAAAAGCATCAACGACCGCTACGGCCATGCCAATGGCGACCGGGTGCTGAAACACTTCGCTGCCGCCGGCCGGCAGGAGCTGCGCGGCGGCGACTTTTTCGCGCGCATCGGCGGGGAGGAGTTTCTGGTGCTGATGCCCGGCACCGGCCTGCGCCAGGCGACCGACGCCATCGAGCGGCTGCGCAGCCACATGGCGCGGGCGGAGAACCGGGCCGATATCTGCTGCACCTACACCATGTCGGCCGGCATCGCGGAATTCTGCGGCACGGCGGCGGAAGACCTCTTCGAGCGCGCCGACCGGGCGCTCTACCGCGCCAAACATCTCGGCCGCGACCGCATCACCTGCGCCGAGTAAAACTCAGTCGAAGGTCAGTACAATTTTGCCGATATGATCGCCATGCTCCATCATGCGATGGCCGGCGGCGGCCTCCTTGTAAGGTAGGACGGCGTGGATGACGGGGGCGATGCGCCCCTCCTCCAGGAGCGGCCAGACCTTCTCCAGCAGGGCATCGCGGATCGCCTGCTTTTCCGCCACGGTGCGCGGACGCATGGCCGAACCCATCAGGCGCAACCGCTTTTGCAGGATGGGCGCGAGACTGACCTTTTCGGCGAAGGTGCCGCCGAGGAAGGCGATGATCGACAGGCGCCCGTCACGGGCAAGCGACTTGAGGTTCCGCTCAAAATAGGCAGCGCCGATCATGTCGAGGATGACGTCGACGCCGACCTTGCCCGTCTCTTCGGCGATGACGGCGCAGAAATCCTCGCTGCGGTAGTTGATGGCGCGGCTGGCGCCGAGATCAAGGCAGGCCTCGCATTTGTCCGCCGTGCCGGCCGTCGTGAAGACGCGTGAACCCAGTGCTGCGGCAAGCTGGATCGCCGTCGTGCCGATGCCGCTCGATCCGCCATGGATGAGCACGCTCTCGCCCGGCTTCAGCTCCGCCATCATGAAGAGGTTCGCCCAGACCGTGAAGAAGGTTTCCGGCAGCGCCGCCGCCTTCACCGCATCATAGTCTTTCGGGAAGGGCAGCGCCTGGGTGGCCGGCACCGCGCAATATTGCGCATAGCCGCCGCCATTGGCCAACGCACAGACCCGGTCGCCGAGATGGTAGCCGGTCACGTCCTCGCCGATCGCCACCACCTCGCCGGCGATCTCCAGGCCGAGGATCGGGCTGGCATCCGGCGGCGGCGGATAATCGCCCTTGCGCTGGAGCACATCAGGCCGGTTGATGCCGGCTGCCTCGACGCGCACGAGGATCTCGCCGCTGCGCGGCTGCGGCGTGCGCCCCTCGGCCAGCACCAGCACGTCAGGGCCGCCATGTTCGCTGAGCCCGATATGGGACATGGATGATGGAACCGACATGGATAGATCCTCCCCGCGTGTTGCGACCGCATCGTCTTTGGTGATTCTAGCCCAAAGCGCGAATCTTTTGAATCGCTTGGGCGCGTTTGCTGCGACATCACGTGGTGCTTGAGCATCGTCAACATTCGGCCGCGAAGCCCTGAAATTCCGGCTGTTTCGCGGCGCCGAAAATTAAATCTTGTTAATTTGCAAACGGATTTTTCCGGGCCTAGCTTTCCTTCCGAAGCCGGGGAGCGCCGGCAGCCCTTCCCTTAAAGGCTGCGACGCGACGCCTCCCGGACGGCTTCTCAGCTCCGCCCGGAGCTTTTCAGGACGACACAGATGCGTGTTCTTCTTTCCAATCTCGCCATCGTTTCCATTCTTGCCACCCCAGGTCTTGCCCTCGCCGCCAAGTCGGCGACCGGTACGGTCAAGGACTACAACAAGGCGTCGATGTCTCTGACGCTTGCCGATGGCACCGTCTACCACCTTCCCAAGGGGTTTCACGATCCCGGACTGAAGGCTGGCGAGAAGGTGGCCATCTCCTTCGACATGTCCGGCAAGAACCACGAAGCGAAGACGGTGAAGATTCTCCGCTGACGTGGCACGGGGCGGGTCCGCAAGGGCCCGCCCTATTATGAACGACGTGCCGCTGCCGCAGGCTGCATGTCGCCCGAGACCGAGGAGAGCACGAGCCCCCCGTCGCTCTCCTTGGCATCCGCCTTCAGGGCGGCGATGCGGCTGCTGATCTGCCCCGCCTCACCGATCACCTCCCCTTCCGGCACCACCAGCACGACGGCCGAACAGCGCATCAGCGGAAATTTCATCTGATGGCCCGCCCGGTCGCGGCCGCGGATTTCCCCGGCCAGCCGATCCTCCGGCGAATAGAGTGCACGCACCTCGCGGGCGAAATCGGAAAGCAGCCGTTCCAGGATGTCCTGCACCGCCTCCACCGGCCGGCCGGCAACGCCGGCGAAAAAATCATCCCCGCCGACATGGCCGACGAAGACGTCCTCACCGACGAATTCACGGCGCATCAGCGAGGCGAAGAGCGACAGTGCGAGATCGCCCTTGTGGAAGCCGTAGTGATCGTTGAACGGCTTGAAATTGTCGAAATCGAAGTAGCACAGGCAGCGCAGCTGGTCGCCGTCGAGCGCCTTGTCCTGCAGGTAATCGCGGATCGAGCGATTGCCCGGCAGGCCGGTCAGCGGATTCTGGTCCTCCGCCGTCTTCAGCCGCTTCTCGTTGATGATCTTCAAGAGCGACGAGGCCGAGAGGATACCGGCATAACGCAGGTTCTCCGTGAGGATCACGCATTCATTGCCGCCCATGCCGGTAAAGACGTCGAGCAGCTGCTCGGCCGGCGTATCGAGATCGGCAATCGGCGCCATGGTGACGAAATGCGACAGGCTCTTCTGGTAGAGCTTGTTCTTCAAGAGGTCGCGGCCGAACGGGTGATAGCTCAGCTCCTTCACATGATATTCATGCAGGATGCCGCGCGGCTCGTCATTGGCGTTCAGCACCGGGAAGAAGGTGCGCTTGGGATCGCGCCGGAAGAATTCGAAGACCGATTCCAGGCTCTCGTTTTCCCGGAGCACCGCGACCTGCTCGATCTCGCGGCGGATGAGGATGCTGTCCAGCGTGCGCGAGGAGCGGCGCGTGCCGCCGGCGCGGGCAACCTGCGCATAGACCGGGCTCAGCGCCGAAAAATCCGTGACGGGGCGCGAGACGAACCAGCCCTGCACGAGATCGCAGCCCGCCTCGCGGCAGGCGATGAACTCCGCCTCGCTCTCCACACCCTCGGCGATAACGCGAATGCCGAGAACATGGGCGGCATTGACGGTGTTGCGCACGAGATGGCGCTTTCGCGCGTCCGCCTCCATGCCGGAGATGAAATGGCGGTCGATCTTGAGATAATCGACCGGGTGATCGCAGAGCAGCTTCAGGCCATTGTGGCCGACGCCGAAATCGTCGATGGCGAGTTTGAAGCCGGCGAGCCGCAGTTTTCGCACCAGCATGGCGAAATCCGGCAGCTGGTCGTTGTTGAACCGCTCGGAAATCTCGAAGCAGATCGAGGAGGCCGGAATGCCGGCGCGGGACAGATGGCCGGCCAGGCGTTCAACGAGATCGGCGCCCTCGCCCACCAGCCGGGAATCGAGATTGACGAAGAGCGTGCGCGAACGGAAATCCGGCAATGCCGCGAAGGCGGCGATCGCCCGGCTGTTGACCATGTGCTCGAGCGCCAGAAGCTGGCCGGCCTCGTGTGCCCGGTCGAGCAGATCGAGCGGCGAGCGGAAGCCGAGCCGGTCGAAGCCGCGCATGAGCGACTCGTAGCCGAAGACGGCACCGGTGGCCGCTTCCACGATCGGCTGGAATGCCGTTTCGATGACCAGCTTGGCGAGCGTGACGATCTCACCATCACCGAAACGACGAAGGGCGAGCAGTTCAGCGGCGGACATGGGGCGCTCCGGGGCTTTTGCAATGCCGCGAAGTCTCTCTTCCGATCCCTGAAAAATCCGTTTCCGTAGTGTGACAATTCGATGAAACTTCAACGACTACAAGGAGTTGAAAAAGAAACCCCTCATATGGGCAAGGCCAGCAGCAGCGCGCCGCCGCCAATCATCGCAACCGCGATCCAGTGCGTGGTGGAAAGCTGTTCGCCGAGGAAGAGCACGGCGAAGATGGCGACGAGCACGACGGAGAGCTTATCGACCGGCGCGACCTGCGCGGCCTTACCGATCTGCAGCGCGCGGAAATAGCAGAGCCAGGACGCGCCGGTCGCCAGACCCGAGAGAATGAGGAAGATCCAGCTCTTGGCCGGCACCGTGCCGGGCGCCTGCCAGTTGCCGGCAAGCGTCAGCATGAAGGCGATGGCCAGCAGGATGACAACGGTGCGCACGAAGGTGGCGAAGTCGGAATTGACGTCCGATATGCCGATCTTGGCGAAGATTGCCGTCAGCGCGGCGAAGACCGCCGAGCCGAGCGCCCAGACCTGCCACGAGGTCAGAAAGGCCTTCATACTGCACCTCCTGCGAGCATCACCCGGGTCAGCGCAAGTCCGGCGGCAACCGCCAAAAGCGAAACAAAAACCGAAGCACCGACATAAAGTGCTGCCAGGCCCATTTCACCACGCTCCCAGAGCAGGGCCGCATCGAGCGAAAAGGCGGAGAAGGTGGTAAAGCCGCCGAGGATGCCGGTGGTCAAAAACAGCCGCGCCTCCTGCGGCAGGCTGACCTTGAAGGCGAAGACGCCGGCGATCAGGCCCATCAGCAGGCAGCCGAGCACGTTGATGATCAGGGTGCCCATGGGGAAATGCGTGCCGAACAGCCTTGCCGCCAGCACATTCACCCCATGCCGGCCGGCCCCGCCGATACCTGCGCCCAGAAAGACGATCAGATAGGTCATGTCCGTGCCTCACAGTCCGTTGTTGCGACATCCGGACAACAAAAAACCGCCCACGGGCGGCCGCAGAACAGGCTCCCGCCGTCGACGGCTATCGCTGGCCGGTCAGGCAGGAGCTATCAGCCGGAAAACGGCTGATATCGGGGGAGTGTCATCCCCATCCCACAGGCGAATTTCTAGGCCGTGATGCGGTGGCTGTCAAACCGCTCAACGCCGCCGCTCTAGGATGGAGACATAGTTCGCGACGGCCGCGCCCCCCATGTTGAAGAGGCCGCCGAGCGTGGCGCCCGGCACCTGGATGCCGCCTGCCTCGCCGGCAAGCTGCATGGCTGTCAGTACATGCATGGAGACGCCCGTCGCGCCGATCGGATGCCCTTTGGATTTGAGGCCGCCGGAGGGATTGATGGGCAGGCGGCCGTCCCTGGCCGTTTCGCCGGAGAGGGCCAGACGGCCGCCCTCGCCCGGCTTAGCGAGACCCATCGCCTCGTATTCGATCAGTTCGGCGATGGTGAAGCAGTCATGGGTTTCGACGAAGGAGAGATCGCCGAGCGTGGCGCCGGCCTGTGCCAGCGCCTGCCGCCAGGCTTGCGCGCAGCCGTCGAACATCAGGATGTCGCGCTTCGACATAGGCAGGAAATCCTGCACATGGGCGGCGGCGCGGAACCCTATGGCACGCGGGGCGCTGGTGGCGGCATCCGAGGAGGCCAGGACCAAAGCAGCAGCGCCATCGGAGACGAGCGAACAATCCGTGCGCTTCAGCGGACCGGCGACGAAGGGATTCTTCTCGCTTTCGGTGCGGCAGAAATCGAAGCCGAGATCCTTCTGCATTTGCGCATAGGGATTGGCGACGCCGTTTTTATGGTTCTTGGCGGCGATCGCCGCAAGCGCATCGGACTGGTCGCCATGGCGCTGGAAATAGGCGGAGGCGATGCGGCCGAAGACGCCGGCGAAACCGGCCGGCGTATCGCCGTCTTCCGGCAGGTAGGAGGCCTTGAGCAGGTTCGCGCCGATCTCGGCGGCGGGCGTCCTCGTCATCTGCTCGACGCCGACAACCAGCACATGGCGCGCGGCACCCGCCCGGATGGCGCGGATGCCCTGGTGCACGGCGGCCGAGCCCGTGGCGCAGGCATTTTCCACCCGCGTCGCCGGCTTGAAGCGCAAGGCGTCATCGGCCTGCAAGACGAGGCTTGCGGTAAAATCCTGCGGCGAGAAGCCGGCGTTGAAATGGCCGAGCACGATCTCGTCGATATCGCCCGCCGACAGCCCCGCATGGGCGATCGCCTCACGCGCAACGGTGACGATCAGGCTCTCGACCGTCTCGCCTTCAAGCTTGCCGAAGCGCGTATGCGCCCAGCCGATGATGGAAACGTCCATGAACAATCCTCCCGCCGTCATGATGGGCCGATGGCGGCGGGAGGTAAAGGGCGCGGCCTATTTTCGCAGCGCGAGGCCGAAGCCGATGAGTGCCCAGCCCTGCATGGCAAGATCGAAGGCGAGAAACAGGCCGAGCAGCCACAGGCTGTTGACCGGCCAGCCAAGCAGGAAGACGAGGCCCGCCAGCGCGGTGACGACGCCGCCCGCCATCAACCAGCCCCAGCCCTTTTCCGGCCGCACGCGCCACGCCGCAAAAATGCGGAAGATGCCGGCGACGAGCAGGGCTGCGGCCATCAGCAGGGTCAGAACGGCGGAGGTCAGCACCGGATTGACGAAGGCGAGCACGCCGGCCGCCAGATAGAGCAGCGCGCTCAGCGCCCAGGCGATCGTCTCCCGCCAGGCCTTGACCTGGAAGGCATGAGCGAGATGCACCGCACCGCCGACGATCATCAGCATGCCGACATAATAGACGGAGGCGACAGTCGCGATGAAGAGATTGGCGGCCGCAATGGCGCCGAAAACCAGCAGGACGACGCCGAGGGCGACGAACCAGCCCCATTTGGCACGGACATCGGAGAGTGGGTTCATTCCGGGAGAGAGGACCATGGTGCACCTCGAAAATCGAATGAAAACAAAGCTAGCCTAACACGAAATAACGCGCCTTTGCGACATCTGATTGAACTCCTCTAACACGAAGATTTTTATTGATTGATCGATCAATTAAAAATACGTTCGACGACAATAAGGGGAACGATATGCCGAAGGTTGGAATGGAGCCGGTGCGCCGCAAGGCGCTGGTGGACGCGACGCTGAGAGCGGTCGGCGATCATGGCTCGCTGACCGTGACCATGTCGGAGATCGCCCGTCATGCCGGCGTGTCGCCGGCGCTTGCCCATCACTATTTCGGCTCCAAGGAACAGCTCGTCATCGAGACGATCCGCAGCCTGCTGCGCCAGTTGCGGGCCGACGCCGTGGCGGCGCTGCGGGAGGCGACCACGCCGCGAGAGCGGCTTTCGGCTGTCATCCGCGTCAATTTCCAGGCCCATCAGTTCGCGCCGGAGACGGTGGCGGCCTGGCTTGCCTTCTATTCCGAAGCGCAGCGCTCCGAGGCGGTGCGCCGGCTGCTCGTCGTCTATGCGCGGCGGCTGAATTCCAGCCTGCTCTCCAGCCTCAGGCAGCTCTGCCCAGCCGAAAACGCGGCTGAAATCGCCGATGGCGCCGCCGCCATGATCGACGGGCTCTATCTGCGCCAGGGGCTGCGTTCGGCGCCGGTCAGCATCGCCACCTCGATCGCGCTGACCGAGAGCTACGTGGATGCGCAGCTTGCCGCTGTCGCGGGTGCTGCTTTACCCGACGCGGGCCGGCGAGCGCCCGTCACAGAGAAACGCTAATTCTGATTTTCATTTTTCAAGGACCTGTCCGTGACCGCCAGCAAGCCGAATATCCTGATCATCATGGTCGACCAGCTCAACGGGACATTTTTCCCGGATGGGCCTGCGGACTGGCTGCATGCGCCGCATATGAAGGCGCTCGCCGCGCGCTCGGCGCGCTTCCGCAACAACTACACCTCCTCGCCGCTCTGCGCGCCCGCCCGCGCCTCCTTCATGGCCGGCCAATTGCCGAGCCGCACGCGGGTCTATGACAATGCGGCGGAATATGTCTCCTCCATCCCGACCTTCGCGCATCACCTGCGCCGCGCCGGCTACTACACGGCGCTGTCGGGCAAGATGCACTTCGTCGGACCGGACCAGCTGCACGGTTTCGAGGAACGGCTGACCACCGATATCTATCCGGCCGATTTCGGCTGGACGCCGGATTATCGCAAGCCGGGCGAGCGCATCGACTGGTGGTATCACAATATGGGATCGGTGACGGGCGCGGGTGTGGCCGAGATCACCAACCAGATGGAATATGACGACGAGGTCGCCTTCCTCGCCAACCAGAAGCTCTACCAGCTCTCGCGCGAGAACGACGACCAATACCGCCGCCCCTGGTGCGTGACCGTCTCCTTTACCCATCCGCACGATCCCTACGTGGCCCGCCGCAAGTTCTGGGACCTCTACGAGGATTGCGAGCACCTCTTGCCCGAAGTCGGCATGCTGGAGGAGCAGGATCCGCATTCCGCACGCATCCTGCATTCCTGCGACTATGCGAAATTCGCCATCAGCGGCGAGGATGTGCGCCGCTCGCGCCAGGCCTATTTCGCCAATATTTCCTATCTCGACGAGAAGGTCGGCGAACTGGTCGATACGCTGACGCGCACGCGCATGCTGGACGACACGCTGATCTTCTTCTGCTCCGACCACGGCGACATGCTCGGCGAGCGCGGCCTGTGGTTCAAGATGAATTTTTTCGAGGGGTCCGCCCGCGTGCCCTTGATGGTCGCCGGCCCCGGCGTGACGCCCGGCCTGCATCTTGCCCCCTCCTCCAATCTCGACGTGACGCCGACGCTCTGCGATCTCGCCGGCATTTCCATGGACGAGGTGATGCCCTGGACGGATGGCGAGAGCCTGCTGCCGATCATCAACGGTGCGGAACGTATCTCGCCGGTGCTGATGGAATATGCGGCGGAAGCCTCCTATGCGCCGCTCGTCGGCATCCGCGAGGGCAAGTGGAAATACATTCATTGCGAACTCGACCCCGAGCAGCTTTATGACCTCGAGGCCGATCCGCAGGAACTCACCAATCTCGCAACGTCGGACAATCCGGTCATCCAGGCGACACTTGCCGCCTTCCGGCAGATGCGCGAGGCGCGCTGGGACATGGCCGAATTCGACGCCGCCGTGCGTGAAAGCCAGGCGCGGCGCTGGGTGGTCTACGAGGCGCTGAGGAACGGCGCCTATTACCCCTGGGACCACCAGCCGCTGCAGAAGGCATCCGAACGCTACATGCGCAACCACATGAACCTCGACAATCTCGAGGAATCCAAACGCTATCCGCGGGGAGAATAAGATGAGAGCCCAACCCAAAGCCTCGCATTTCATCGACGGCGAGTATGTGGAAGACGTCGCCGGCACGCCCTTCGAGAGCGTCTATCCCGCCACCGGCGAGGTGATCGCCCGTCTCCACGCGGCAACGCCCGCGATCGTCGAGAAGGCCATCGCGTCGGCCAAGCGCGCCCAGAAGGAATGGGCCGCGATGAGCCCGACGGCCCGCGGCCGCATCCTCAAGCGCGCGGCCGAGATCATGCGTGAGAGGAACCGCGAACTTTCCGAACTCGAGACGCTCGATACCGGCAAGCCGATCCAGGAAACCATCGTCGCCGACCCGACCTCGGGCGCCGACGCCTTCGAATTCTTCGGCGGTATCGCGGCCGCCGGCCTCAACGGCGATTATATCCCGCTCGGCCAGGACTTCGCCTTCACCAAGCGCGTGCCGCTCGGCGTCTGCGTCGGCATCGGTGCCTGGAACTATCCGCAGCAGATCGCCTGCTGGAAGGGGGCCCCGGCGCTGGTCTGCGGCAATGCCATGGTCTTCAAGCCCTCGGAAAACACGCCGCTCGGCGCGCTGAAGATCGCCGAAATCCTGATCGAAGCCGGCCTGCCGAAGGGTCTTTACAATGTCATCCAGGGCGACCGCTCGACCGGGCCGCTGCTCGTCAACCATAAGGACGTCGCCAAGGTCTCGCTGACCGGCTCCGTGCCGACGGGCAAGAAGGTGGCGGGGGCTGCGGCTTCCGACCTCAAGCACGTCACGATGGAACTCGGCGGCAAGTCGCCGCTCATCGTCTTCGACGACGCCGACCTCGAAAGCGCCATCGGCGGCGCCATGCTCGGCAATTTCTACTCGACCGGCCAGGTCTGCTCGAACGGCACCCGCGTCTTCGTGCAGAAGGGCATCAAGGATCGCTTTCTGTCCCGCCTCAAGGAGCGCACGGAAAAAATCCTGATCGGCGATCCGCTGGACGAGGCCACCCAGCTCGGCCCGATGGTCTCCAAGGCGCAGCGCGACAAGGTCATGGACTATATCGCGAAGGGCAAGGCCGAGGGCGCGACGCTGCTGACGGGCGGCGGCATTCCGAACGCCGTTTCGGCCGAAGGCTATTACATCCAGCCGACCGTCTTTGCCGACGTCACCGACGACATGATCATCGCGCGCGAGGAAATCTTCGGCCCGGTCATGTGCGTGCTCGATTTCGACCACGAGGACGAGGTGATCGAGCGCGGCAACGCCACCGAATTCGGCCTCTCCGGCGGCGTCTTCACCGCCGACATCACCCGCGCCCACCGCGTCGTCGACCAGCTCGAAGCCGGCACGCTCTGGATCAACGCCTACAACCTCGCGCCGGTGGAAATCCCCTTCGGCGGCTCCAAGCAATCCGGCTTCGGCCGCGAAAACTCGCTGGCCGCGCTGGAGCACTATTCGGAGCTGAAGACGGTCTACGTGTCCATGGGCAAGGTCGAGGCGCCGTATTGAGATGGGCGCCTCAATCGTCCTTCATGTTGACGAAAAGGTCTTCGAGGTCGATGCGAAGCACCTTGCAGATACGTCTCAGGACATCGACGGAGCCGGTCTTCTTGCCAGCCTCTATCTCGGAAAGATAGGGCTGGGAGATGCCGGCTGCCTCGGCGAGTTCGGTTATCGTCATCTTGCGGTACGTCCTGTAGAGACGAACGGGATTTTCGCCGTTGGACTTGGCTTCGACAAGCTCCAGCGGCCACGTTTCCTCACCGGCACGAATGCCGGCCATGACGGCTTCCGCACGCAGTCCGTCGATGAGGTCTTCGTAGTCCTCCTCGCTGAGGAGGACGTAGGACTTGCCATCAATGGTCAATCTCTGGATATCGCCCATCCGGCTTTACTCCTTGTAGATACTGCCACGCGGTCCCGCATCGATCACCATAACGACGGTACCCTCGTCATCGATGATGACGCGATCGCCGCCGACGCGGATACGAAAGAACGGCTGGCCTTTCATTTTCTTGATATCGACGACCTCACCTCGCGCATAAGCGCGAAGCTTATCGAGGATTGCGGCCCTCCTCTTGGGCTGCATACGCTGCAGCGCCTGATCGGCAGCCCTTCGGAAGCGAATTTCCTTCATCAACGCATCATAGCAATTAGCGATATTTCTATCAATAGTGATATCGCGATTGACTATGATCACGACCGCCGCACGAGGCACTGACGCCATGCAGAACGCAGACTACATCATCATCGGCTCCGGCTCGGCCGGCTCGGCAATCGCCTATCGCCTCTCGGAGGATGGCAAGCATACGATCATGGTGCTGGAATATGGCGGCTCGGATATCGGGCCGTTCATCCAGATGCCGGCAGCACTTGCCTGGCCGATGAGCATGAAGCGCTATAACTGGGGCTACCTCTCCGAACCCGAGCCGCATCTCAACAACCGGCGCATCACGGCACCGCGTGGCAAGGTGATCGGCGGGTCGTCCTCCATCAACGGCCTCGTCTATGTGCGCGGCCATGCGGAGGACTTCAACCGCTGGGAGGAGCTTGGCGCGCGCGGCTGGGCCTATGCGGATGTGCTGCCCTATTACAAGCGCCTGGAGACGTCGCTGGGCGGCGAGGCCGGCTGGCGCGGCACCGACGGGCCGCTGCATGTGCGCCGCGGCCCGGTGACGAACCCGCTGTTCCATGCCTTCATTCAGGCGGGCCAGCAGGCCGGCTTCGAGACGACGGAGGATTACAACGGCTCCAAGCAGGAAGGCTTCGGCCTGATGGAGCAGACGATCTACAACGGCCGGCGCTGGTCGGCGGCGAATGCCTATCTGCGCCCTGCCCTGAAGCGGTCGAACGTCTCGCTGGTGCGCTGCTTTGCGCGAAAGATCGTCATCGAGAACGGCAGGGCCGTCGGTGTCGAGATCGAGCGCAGCGGCAAGATCGAGGTGGTCAGGGCCAACAAGGAGGTCATCGTCTCGGCCTCCTCCTTCAACTCGCCGAAGCTTTTGATGCTCTCGGGCATCGGCCCGGCGCAGCACCTGAAGGACATGGGGATCGAGGTGAAGGTCGACCGTCCCGGCGTCGGGGCCAACCTGCAGGACCATATGGAATTCTACTTCCAGCAGGTCTCCACCAAGCCGGTCTCGCTTTATTCCTGGCTGCCGTGGTTCTGGCAGGGCGTCGCGGGCGCGCAATGGCTCGTCTCCAAGGGCGGGCTTGGCGCCTCCAACCAGTTCGAGGCCTGCGCCTTCCTGCGCTCGGCACCGGGGCTGAAGCAGCCGGATGTCCAGTATCACTTCCTGCCCGTCGCCATCTCCTATGACGGCAAGGCGGCGGCGAAGAGCCACGGCTTCCAGGTGCATGTCGGCTACAACCTGTCGAAGTCGCGCGGCAACGTGACGCTCCGCTCTTCCGATCCGATGGCCGATCCGGTCATCAGGTTCAACTACATGAGCCACGAGGAAGACTGGATCAAATTCCGCCACTGCGTGCGCCTCACCCGCGAAATCTTCGGCCAGAAGGCCTTCGACGATTTCCGCGGGCCGGAAATCCAGCCGGGCGAGAAAGTGCAGACGGACGACGAGATCGACGCCTTCCTGCGCGAGCATCTGGAAAGCGCCTATCACCCCTCCGGCACCTGCCGCATGGGTGCACCCGACGATCCGATGGCGGTGGTCGATCCGGAAACCCGCGTCATCGGCATCGACGGCCTGCGGGTTGCCGACAGTTCGATCTTCCCGCACGTGACCTATGGCAACCTCAACGCGCCATCGATCATGACCGGCGAGAAGGCGGCGGACCACATCCTCGGCAGGCAACCGCTCGCCCGCTCCAATCAGGAGCCGTGGGTCAACCCGCGCGCGGCGGTCAGCGACCGCTGAGCCGACGGCAAAAAGCCGGGCTTACGCCCGGCTTTCAGAAGCACCCGGAGGTCTGGGCGGCTTATGCGAACAGGAAGTCGCTCGTGTGCAGGTCGGCCTTGGCGATGCCTTCGAGGGTGATCGAGCCGGCGCCATACTTGATGACCAGGTCGCCCGCGCGGGTTTCCGTGGCGTGGCTGAGAACATCGGCGAAATTCTTCAGCACGGCCTTGTCGAGGCGGATGACATCAAGGCCGGCCTTGCCGGCTTCGAAGTCGGTGATGCGATCGAGGCCCTGACCCGACTTGATGATGAAGGTATCCGCGCCGACGCCGCCGGACAGGATGTCGTTGCCGAGGCCGCCGTCGAGCGTGTCGTTGCCGGCGCCGCCCGAAAGCGTGTCGTTGCCGGCGTCGCCATAGAGCTTGTCGTTGCCGGCATAGCCGAAGAGGAAGTCGTCGCCGTTGCCGCCGGAGAGCGTGTCGATGCCGGCGCCGCCATTGAGCGTGTCGTTGCCGTCGCCGCCGGAGAGCGTGTCGTTGCCGGCACCGCCGTAGAGCTTGTCGTTGCCCGCATCGCCATAGAGCTTGTCATTGCCGGCATCGCCATACAGCGTGTCGTTGCCAGCACCGCCGCGCAGCGTGTCGTGCCCGCCATTGCCGTAGAGCTTGTCGTTGCCGTTGCCGCCATTGAGCGTGTCGTCCTTGGCATAGCCCGAGAAGACATCGGAACCCGTGCTGCCGTTGAAGATGATCGAATTGGCGTTGAGGATCTTGACGAGGCCGGTGGTCGCGCCTGCGGTCGTCGACTTGCCGCCCATGATGTCGCTCAGGAGCTGGGCGCCGAGCGTCGTGTCGGTCACGCCGAGACCCGTGATCTTCACGTCGGAGACCATCTTGAACGTGTTGGTCTTGCTATCGAGGGCGATCGAATTGCCGAACTCCACGGTGTTCAGCGAACCGGTGATTTTGTGCGTCGACATGTTGTAGTTCCACGCCGTCTTGCCCGAGGTCAGAACCACGCCGTACTTGCTGGCATCGTTCGAGTAGTACTGCGTGCCGCTCATCGCCATCGGATCGGCGCTGTTGAAGCCGCCGTAACCCGCGCGCGTGAACGTCTTGTTGAAGTTCGAGAGATAAGCGGAAAAGTCGATGCCCTTGCCGTCCTTGTTGGCGTCATTGGCGGTAATCGTGATGGCCATGGTCCCCAGTCCTTCCCTGCGGGCCCGATGCCCGCTAAACTTGACTACGCTACTCAGCTATTAAATGTGAGTTTTATTGTCAAGTTTATTCCCGCGCTTTTTTGGAGGTTTTGCGGGCGAGCCAGAGGCGTCAGGATTTCTGCCGGAAGCGCCTGAAAGAGAGATATTTGCTCCTTCGCTGAAACTTTGGAAATCCGTTTTGCTGTCCTGCGGGAGACGAGGCTGCGATAATCCGGCAACTTCTCGCAAAGGCTACGGATTAGAATGACTGCTCTCACCGGAAACGGCACCGCGCAGGCCCTCAATGACAAGCTTGCCAATCTCGACCTCGCAGAGCGTCTTTCGCTCGTGGGGGAATTGGGCGGGCGCGCCGTATTCACCACCAGCCTCGGTATCGAGGATCAGGTGATCACCGCCGCTATCGGCACGAACCGCCTCAATGTCGATGTCGTGACGCTGGAGACCGGCCGTCTCTTCAAGGAGACCGTCGATCTCATCGACGAGACCGAGGGCCAGTACGGCATTACCATCACCCGCTATGTGCCGGCGCAGGACGATATCGACGCCTATGCTGCCAAATACGGCCTCAATGGCTTCTATGAGAGCGTCGAAGCGCGCCACGCCTGTTGCGGCTTGCGCAAGCTGAAGCCGCTTGCCCGCGCGCTCGAAGGGGCATCCTTCTGGATCACCGGCCTGCGCCGCGGCCAGTCCGGTAACCGTGCCGACACGCCGTTTGCGGAGTTCGACGCCGAGCGCAACCTGATCAAGATCAATCCGCTGGCGGATTGGGACATCGAACGCATCAAAGCCTATGTGGCCGACCATGCCGTGCCGATAAATCCGATGCATGCGCGCGGCTATCCGTCGATCGGCTGCGAGCCTTGTACGCGCGCCATCAAGCCGGGCGAGCCCGAACGGGCCGGCCGCTGGTGGTGGGAGAACGACGAGAAGCGCGAATGCGGCCTGCACGTCGCGGAAGCCACCCCCATCCCGGCCCCGAGCGCGGCCTGACCAGAACAAGCCCTCCCAAGGCGATCCATCCGGAGTAGAGTTTACAATGTCCGATATCCGTCACGAAACGGAAGCGAAGCAGAACGCACCGCACAAGCCGCCGCTCGATCCGCATCTCAAGGCGCTGGAAAACGAAGCGATCCACATTTTTCGCGAGGTCGCGGCCGAATTCGAACGGCCGGTGATGCTCTATTCCGTGGGCAAGGACTCGTCTGTCCTGCTGCACCTTGCGCGCAAGGCGTTCTATCCCGGCCGCGTGCCGTTCCCGCTGCTGCACGTCAACACGGGCTGGAAATTCGCCGAAATGATCGCTTTCCGCGACAAGATGGTCGCGGACTACGATCTCGACCTGATCGAGCACAAGAACCCGCGCGGCGAAGCGGAAAACATCACGCCGTTCACGCACGGCTCCTCGCGCTATACCGACATCATGAAGACCGAGGCGCTGCGCCAGGCACTTGACGCCGGCAAGTACGATGCGGCCTTCGGCGGCGCGCGCCGCGACGAAGAAGCCTCGCGTGCCAAGGAGCGCATCTATTCCTTCCGCACTCCGGACCATCGCTGGGACCCGCGCAACCAGCGCCCGGAACTGTGGAACGTCTATAACGGCATGATCCGCCAGGGTGAAAGCGTGCGCGCCTTCCCGCTGTCCAACTGGACCGAGGTCGATATCTGGCGCTACATCCAGGCGGAAGACATTCAGATCGTGCCGCTCTATTTCGCGGAAAAGCGTCCCTACGTGGAACGCGACGGCATGATGATCCTGGCCGAGGACCCGCGCCTCGAGCTTTTGCCCGGCGAAGTCAAGCAGGAAGGCGTCATCCGCTTCCGCACGCTCGGCTGCTTCCCGCTGACCGGCGCCATCCGCTCCAACGCCACGACGCTCGACGACATCATCGCCGAGCTGGAGACGGCCACCGTCTCCGAACGCCAGGGCCGCGCGATCGACCGCGATCAGTCGGGCTCCATGGAAAAGAAAAAACGCGAAGGGTATTTCTGAGATGACCGTTTCCGCCACCGCAACGGCCGAGGTTTTCACCGTGGAAGAACCGGCCCTCGAAGCGGCCCCTGAACAGGCCAAGGCTATCCGCGACTCCCGCCCGCTTCGCCTCATCACCTGCGGCTCGGTCGACGACGGCAAGTCGACGCTGATCGGCCGCCTGCTCTGGGACACCAAGGCCGTCAAGGAAGACCAGGCCGCGACGCTGCACCGCGACAGCGGAAAGCAGAACGATCTCGGCCTGCCCGATTTCGCACTGCTGCTCGACGGCCTCCAGGCCGAGCGCGAACAGGGCATCACCATCGACGTTGCCTATCGCTATTTCGCGACGGACCGCCGCTCCTTCATCGTCGCCGACACGCCCGGCCACGAGCAGTACACCCGCAACATGGCGACCGGCGCCTCCACGGCCGATCTCGCCGTGCTGCTCGTCGATGCCCGCGCCGGCATTCTGGAACAGACCCGCCGCCATGCCACCATCGCCGCGCTGATGGGCATCCGCCAGTTCGTTCTGGCTATCAACAAGATCGACCTGACGAATTACGATCGCGCGGGCTTCGAGCAGATCGTTCATGAATTCAAGGAATTCGCGCTGACGCTCGGCGTCAAGCAGATCACCGCCATCCCGATGTCGGCGCTGAAGGGCGAGAACGTCGTCTATGACGGCCGTGCCTCCATGCCCTGGTATGACGGCCCCACGCTCGTCGAGACGCTGGAAAAGGCCACCACCCGCTCCAACCAGACGGTCGGCTTCCGCCTGCCGGTGCAGCGCGTCTCGCGTCCGGGTGAAAGCTTCCGCGGTTATCAGGGAACGGTTGCCGGCGGCTCGGTGAAGCCGGGTGACTCGGTCGTCATCCTGCCCTCGGGCATGGTCGCCAATGTCACCAAGATCGTCACCTTCGACCTCGTGCGCAATGCCGCCGTCGCCGGGGACGCCATCACGCTCGTGCTCGACCGCCAGGTCGACGTGTCGCGCGGCGACATGATCGTCGCCATCGACAGCCAGCCGATGACCGGCCGCGGCTTCGACGCCCAGCTCGTCGCGCTCCAGCCGGAAGGCATCGAGCCCGGCAAGCGCTACTGGCTGAAGAGCGGCTCGCGCCGCCAGCGCGTCACCGTCGATCCGATCAGCCAGCTCGATCTGAAAACCTCGAAATGGGCCTCGGCCGACAAGCTCGGCATGAACGCCATCGGCAAGGTGCATCTCACCTTCGACGAACAGGCGATCTTCGACACCTACGAGCAGAACCGCACGACCGGCGCCTTCATCCTGATCGACCCCGACACCAACAACACGGTGGCCGGCGGCATGATCTCGGGCCGCCGCTCGGAACTGGGCGGCATCCACAAGGACGACCAGCGCGTACTGCTGTCGCTGCCGGCCGATCTCGCCGAAAAGATCATGGCGACCGAACTCTTCGCGGGCCGCCGCCAGGACGTGGACGTGCGCCACACCAGCGCCGGCCGGGCGGCGGAGATCCTTGCGGATCTCGACGAGTAATCTTGGAAAATATCATGTAAACAAAAGGATGCCGCCCAATCGGCATCCTTTTTTCATGTTTCGAATTGACAGGCGAAGCCTGTCGCCGCACCTTGCCCGAACAGCAGGGGGCCGACAGAGGGTGATGGGCAACGGCAAGAATGCGATGGCAGCGATGGCGCTCTGCTTTTGCAGTGTGGGTGCTGCGCGGGCTGCGGATTTCGACCACAACGGCTCCCGCATGGATGTCGACTACGAGCGCGGCGCGATAACCTATCGCTCGGTGAAGCCAAGCCTTCGCGGCTTCATAAAGCCCGGCTTTGTCGTCTTTGCCGGCGAAATCGAAAAGGGTGGAGCTGTCAAAGGCACCGCGTACATCTTCCGGAAAAATTGCGAACCGGCGCCCTACCCTGTCACCGGCCGATATGAGGCAAGCCTGCCCGGCTACGTGTTGAGCGGTGCTGCCCCCGTTCGAGAGAAGGGCACCTGCCGCGTGACGGGCTATTCCATCGAGGGCGGGAATGCCCGACTCGAATTCGTCGACCTCTCCCCAAACGAAAGTGGCAGCGCCTCAGGCACTGCCACCTCACCGAATTCCTATAGTCCTGCACCAGGCAGGTAAGTCGAAAAGCTGCTCAGAAGAAGAAGTACCACAGCGCCAGAACGACGAAGAGCGGAACGCCCATCAACCAGAGAATCAAAGCCCGAGCCATTGAAGTTTCCTTTCCCTTTGATTGTTGGAAAAGGAATGCCCGAAGGGTGATTTTGTTCCATGAGCAAGCCATGACAAAGGGCGCCGCAGCGCCCTTTTCTCTATGATATACTGGCTCTGCCGCGTGGCTTACCGTTCACGGAACGCCTTGGCGAAGTAATCGGCGAGCGGCTTCACCAGATATTCCAGCGGCGAGCGCTCCGAGGTCTGGATGAAGGTTTCGACCGGCATGCCGGGCATGACGTGCTTGTCGCCGAGCTTGGCCATTTCGCCAGCCTCCGGCTTGATTTCGGCCTTGTAGAAGGTGGCGCCGGTGCGCTGGTCGGAGAGCACGTCGGCGGCGACCTTGGTCACATGGCCGAAGATTTCCGGCGTCGAGCGATGGTCGAAGGCGCCGAAGCGGATATGCGCCACCTGGCCGATATGGACCTGGTCGATCTGCGTCGGCGAGATCTGCGTGGAGATGACGAGGTCCTGCTCCTGCGGGATGATGTAGAGCAGCGGATCGGCCGGACGAATGACCGAGCGCAGCGCGTGGACCTGCATGCCGAGCACCACACCGGACATCGGCGCGGTGATGTCCATGCGGCCGAGCGTTTCCAGCTTGGCGTTGCGGCGTTCCTTAAGCTCGGCGATCTTCGCCTCGATCTCGCGCAGCGACGTCGTCGCCTCCTCGCGCACCGTCGAATGGATATTGAGGATGGCGATCTCGATTTCGGCGACGCGGCCGGTGTTTTCGGCGATGTTGGACGTGGCCTGGCTGATCGTGCCGCTGATTTCCGCCTCTTCGCGCTGCAGGGCGAGAACGCGGCTGGCGTTCGTCAGCGACTGGGCGAGCAGCTTGTTCTGCGCCTCCAGTTCCTTGCCGATGAGGCTCACCTGCGTTTCCAGCGCCTTGATGCGGCTTTGCAGACCTTCGTTCTGCTTGGCGATCTGCGCCTTCTTTTCCTGCAGCTGTGCGGCCTGCTTGTCGCGGGTTTCCGCGCGGGCCGCCATCAGCCGCTTTTGGCCGGTGATAATTTCGGCGGCCTCCGGATTGGTCGCAGCCGCCTTGAGGAGATCGGGATCGAAGGTGATCTCGGTCTTGTCATCCTGCTCGGCCTGAAGCCGCGCGGCCGTACCCAGCAGGCTGAAGAGCTGGCCTTCGATGACGATCAGCTCCGAGCGGTCGAAGGTGTCGTCGAGCCGCATCAGCACGTCGCCGACCTTGACCGTATCGCCTTCCTTGACGCGGATCTCGCCCACCACGCCGCCCGTCAGGTGCTGGACGACCTGGCGGTTGCTGGCGACCTCGATGATGCCGGCGGCGACGACCGCGCCGTTGATGCGTGTCAGCGCCGCCCAGGCGCCCATGCCGCCGAGCAACACGAAGACCGTCGTATAGCCGGCGATCGCATAGCGGCGGCTGCTCCACTTCTTGTCCCTGGAGCCTGTTTCCCGAACCATGGTCCTGTCCTTACTTGTTGCTGCCGCCGGTGCCCGTACCGGCCACGACCTGCGTGTGGTTGCGCAGGTGCGCGCGCAGAACGTCGTCGCGCGGACCGAAGGCCAGGCGCTGGCCGTTTTCCATGATGAGGATGAGCTCGCATTCCTCGATGGCAGCCGGGCGGTGCGCCATGATGACGATCGACTTGCCCTCGGCCTTCATGTTGCGGATGGCGAGATTGAGCGCCATCGACCCCTCGGCGTCGAGGTTGGAATTCGGCTCGTCGAGCACCAGAAGAACCGGATCGCCATACAGCGCGCGGGCCAGGCCGACACGCTGCTTCTGGCCGCCCGAGAGACGGCCGCCCATGGCCGGCAGTTTTGTGTCGTAGCCATCGGGCAGGCGCAGGATCATGTCATGCGCACCGGCCTTCTTGGCCGCTTCCACCACCTTCATCGGATCGGGATCGAGCGCCATGCGGGCGATGTTTTCGGCAATCGTGCCTTCGAACAGCACGACATCCTGCGGCAGGTAGCCGACATGGTCGGCAAGGCCATCCGTGCCGTATTGCTCCAGCGAGGCGCCGTCGAGGCGCACCTTGCCGCCGGCGGGCGGCCAGATGCCGGTCAGCACGCGCGCCAGCGTCGACTTGCCGGACGCGCTCTGGCCGATGACGCCGAGCGCCTGGCCAGGACGCAGCTCGAGGCTCAGCATGCGCACCGTCGCGACCTTTTCGCCCGGCGGCACGACCGTGACCTGCTCGACATCGAGGATGGCGCGCGGCTTCGGCAATGCGGTGCGCGCATCCTCTTCCGGCACGCGGCCCAGAAGTTCCGAAAGCTGGCGCCAGCCCTGCACGGCGCGCTGAATAAGCGCCCACTGGCCGATGGCGCCCTCGATGGGGGCGAGCGCGCGGCCAATGATGATGGAGCTTGCAATCATCGCGCCGGCGGTGATCTCGTTCTTCAGCACCAGATAGGCGCCGAGTGCCAGGATGGCCGATTGCAGGAAGACGCGGAAGGTCTTCGAGGCGATCGAGTAAAAGCCGTTGCTGTCGGAATAGTGGATGTTGGCTTCCAGCGCCTTGTCGCGCAGGAGCTGCCAGCGGCTGGCGACGGCGCGGCGCATGCCGAGCGCGCGCACCGTGTCGCTTTCCTTCTGCAGGGTCTGGGTCATCTCGTCGGACTGGCGGCCGGCGATCATCGCCCGTTCCTGGTCTTCCTTCGTGCCGTTCTGGTTGAGCCAGGTGAGCGCCACGAGGATGAGGCCGCCGACGACGCCGAGCATGCCCATCCACGGATGGAAGGTGAAGATGACGAAGATGAAGAGCGGCGTCCACGGAATGTCGAAGGCCGTGAAGACGGCCGGCGACGACAGCACCTTCTGGATCGCGTCGAGGTCGCGCATGCCGGTGACGGTCGAAACACCCTGCGCATGCAGCGCGGTGCGATCGAGCACGGCATTGAAGACGCGCTTGTCGAAGCGGGCCTGGAAGCGCGCGCCGATGCGGGCTGCGATGCGGCTGCGCAGATGGTCGAGCACGCCCATGATGAGATAGAGCCCGATGATGAGGCCGGTCAGCGCCACCAGCGTCGCCTCCGAACGGGAGGCAAGCACCCGGTCGTAGATCTGCAGCATGAAGAGCGGCCCGGTCAGGACGAGCAGGTTCACGAAGAAGCTGAAAAGGCCGATGGCGAGAAAGCCCGCGGCGCTCGTCTTCAGCACGGCTCTGAGTTCGTCCACACCGGACTTGCCCGATGATCGCATGGGAATATCTCTTTAAAGATCGACGCCGGAGGTTCGGCCGGCAACCGGCCTTTGTCCGAGCAGCGAAAGGCCCCTCGACCGCTCCGCCGCACTCGGCCGGATACGGAGCCGCACGCACGTTTAACGCGCGGCCTTGATGAAAGACGGTATAGGGCGCGATTTATTCGTAAAGCAACAGAATTTCGATCGGCGATGCTGGGGCCGGCTCAGCTCACTCAGGTTTATCCGCGTGCTTTTCATGGCCGTTCGGCTTGGCGAAACGGATTTTTCCGAGAATAAACAGCACGATAAAGCAGGCAAGCGTCGCAAAGACCGCGACGAACCAGTAGCCGAGGCCCACCGCAAGCCCGACCGCGCCGGCAAGCCACATACCCGCGCCCGTCGTCAGCCCCCGCACCTCGCCGCGCGAAAAAACGATCATGCCGGCGGCAAGAAACGCGACACCCGAGGTGACCGCCTCGATGACGCGCAGGGGATCGATGCGCACCTGATCGTCGGCGAAGCCGGCCATATGTACGCTCTCGATGGAGAGCAGCGCGAAGACACAGGCTGCCAGCGCCACGAGGATATGGGTGCGCAGCCCCGCCGCCTGATCGCGATACTCCCGCTCCGCGCCGATGATTGCCCCGACGATGATGGCACCGGTCATGCGCAAGAGCATGACGGGATAGGGAATTTCGGTCTTTCCGAAGAGCTCGGCGGTGATCTGTTCCATGCGCTGGCAAACGGCGGAAAGGCAAAGCGGTTCCGCCCGACACGAAAAATTTCCCGGCACACCAGCACTTTCCCCAAGATCGCGAATTTTTTTGATATTTTGCGCTTGTCGTAGGCAAAACCCTGTTCTATAGAGGCGCCGCTGGTCACGGAGTGTAGCGCAGTCTGGTAGCGCACCACGTTCGGGACGTGGGGGTCGAGTGTTCGAATCACTCCACTCCGACCAGCTTGAACCACTGAGAAATCAGCGTTTCAGCCTCATCCCGAAAAATCCTCCAAAAATTACGGCAATGAATACGGCAACGAATGCCTACCTCATGCGCCCTGCCCTCCCCGTCGTAAACGCCTCTCCGACTCCGGCCTGATGATCGGGGTGGTGATGGCCGTAGGTCTTCTCCAGCGTCTCCAGGGTCATCCCTAGATAGCCGGATGCCTCCCACTTGTCCGCGGCCGCCTGCATCAACCAAGTAGCCGCTGTATGGCGCAGCGTGTGCCGCACAACACCTTCCGCATCCTCGCCAAGGACTTCGTCCACCAAGTTTCTAAATGCGCGTTTCGGATCCGCGGCCTTGCTGTTGTATTCGACAACGTACTTGGCGCCCAATCGGTGCCAGCGACGCATATGAGCAAGGAGACGGGTGGGAAGTCGGATCGGTGGCGCGCGCTTGTTTCCCGCGACCACCTCGCCCTCCCAGGCGCGATAGAAGACACCGGCCTCCAGGTCGATATATGGCCTGCCGACTTCCTTGGCGAAGGACGCCTGCCAGACGCGTGACGATCGGCTTCCCGTGTAGACCGCTGCCAACGTGAACCGAGCGATGTGGACCGTCGGCTTTCGCTTGTTGGGCGCTCCGCGGAACTTGCCGCGCTTTCGGTATGCCGCCCAAATCAGTTTGGCTAGAGTAGCTCTATCGAGATGCTTCACTCGACCCTTTGCCTTCGGCGGTAGGGTCACGGTCACTGCTTCGCGCGTCACCTTGTCCGCAATAGCCTGGCGGCATGCGGCACGCAGGTCCTCGAGTTCGCGTCGAGAGCCGTTTTGGTTGCCACGCTGGCGCACATACTCGGCGCAGGTGCCGCTGGTGATGTCATCGAGCGTTTTGTCACCCCAGTAGGACATCAGGTTTTCAGCGCGTGCTGCAAGTTCTTTTGGCCGTGTCGCGGTATCTTTCTTCAGCGATAGGTAATGCGCGAGAACCTCGGCGATACTGACTTGCGAAGCAGCACGGTGACGTTTGGCCGGCTCTGCCAGGAACTGCTTAGCTATGTGTTCCCCTAGCGCTCTTTCAGCTCCCTCACGATCAAGCTGAGCGCAGCCCGTGCCGATGTGTTTTCCACCGTCGAGGATGATCCAGACGGCAGCCCTGTCTTTGCTGGCCGGTCTAAGCCAGAGCCTGGCTGGTTTGCGGGAACGCGACATTTCTGTTTCATCTCCTCGATCGACCGTAGCGTAGTGAAGTCCTTGCCGGCGATGCGCATAACAACAAGCCGTCCTCGCGCCGCTTCCTTGCGCAGACCGCTGACTGTCATTCCGCCGTACGGAAAGGTCATAGGAAGGATGGCCGCCAGCCGTATGGGCGCGTCGGGCGGAAAGTTGTCATTGGCGGCCTGCAGCGGCTCGCCTCTTTCTTCGGCGCGCGCTGTGTTCATGCGCTTTTCCGTAGATTGTCGTTCGCTGCGGTCGGAGGTCGGCGCCGCAACCCGGTCTTAATCAGACTCAGCGCCACCAACACGGAACGCGGTGGCACAACAGGGTTTTCACGTCGGGTACGAATTCGGGCCGGCAATTTCATCTTCTCTCCTCCTCGTGCGCATGGGTGCATGGTCTTCTACGACCCTCGCGGGGCGTAGGCTTAGGACTTCTCATGGCCTGGATACTCATGGGCGCTCTCCTCTGTTGTTGAGAAGAACATGCCCGATTCCGCTACGTCAGTTTAGGCAAACAAATGCCAATTCTTTTCCGGCTAGGTTGTGTCTGAGTCGTCGTAGAAGGCGACGGCATTCCGGATGTGCCTTTCACTGAAACCGAATTGCTCGGCAGCGGCCTCGATTGAATCTTCGTATGACAAGCCGTCACGCCTCAAGTCGTGGAACACCTCGCCAATTTCGAACCAAAAGCGCGGCAGGCTTTTCCTTCTGCCTCTTTGTCGCTTGGGTGGTCGCAAAAGATCCGCGGCTAATCCCTGCACGACTCTATCAGCGGTTCCCTTCCGCAGAAGCTCGGCCGCCAGCCGCTTGGCATCTTCTGTCCGCCCCTCAGAGAGCGCCGAGCGAATGGGATTGGCTTGAATGCTGAAGCTCGGCGGTAGTTTCGCCATTACTGGGTGAGCCGAGGCAGAGCGCCGACGATTGCCAGCACGAGTTCGGCGCGCGTCGATGGAGGTGGCACGTCCTTCCAAGAGCGATCATGGGGGAAGTGGAAGGTCTTGGCGGCAGTTCCCGAGGGCGTTAGCTCCCTCTCCCTCCATGCCTCGCCGTAGAGCTCGATGCGGAGAAGGCGGGCCTCCATGGCAAGCCACTCAAGGTAGGCCTCTCTGGGATCAGGTCTCTCGTTGTCGTTCAGCGCGACCAGCGGCTGTCTTTCGGGTGTGGTGATGGTTGCGACATTTAACATGTATTTCCCCTTCGATGATTCGCGACGTTTTTAGTTCATTACAACGTTATTGGTTGCAATAAGCATGTCAATCAAAATCGTTGCTTCCAACTTATTTTGTTGGCATAGAGGACCGGCGCACCACCGATGCGCCCACCACGTCGAGGAGAAAGCATGACACCCGAGCAAAGCCGCGCTGCCCGTGGCCTTCTTAACTGGACACAAGCAGAACTCGCGAAGGCGGCTACGGTCGGGCTTTCAACAGTGCGGTCCTTCGAAACAGGCACCCACACCCCTGTTCCCAATAACCTAGCTGCGATGCGTGGAGCGCTCGCGTCTGCTGGAGTATCGTTCCTTGCAGACGGGGAGCCCTCCGTCGGAGCGGGCGTTTCTCTGCACGAGCGGCTTTGACAAAATTGTAAAAATGCACCACCCGCATAGCCCCTCGACATCCTCCCGCGCTCGCCGTAGGGTTGAGCAAAGACGGGAGGGGATGATGCCGGTTATATTGGGAAACTACCAGCAGAAGACTGTAGGGGAGACCGTACCAGGCGAGCTTTTTCGCGTGCCATTGCGGAAAACAAGCGCGCTGTGCGTGACGCTTGAGACCGGGCACATTGGTGGAATGCTTGTCGGGATACTCTCTTCTGCAGAAGTCGACCGACCGTCCCATATCAATCTTGGAAGCCACAACGACTGCATCTCTTTTGGTACCGAATGGTTGCTAGAACCCGTGCTTGATTCGCGGTCTGTACCTGCGCCGCGGCAGGGAGAGGTGGAATCAAGCACGCTCTACCTCCAGCGCGACCACGCCATAATCAGGCTTGATGTTCCGCAGAATCCAAACGATTACGAATACTTGACCGCTGACCTACTTGGCGGAGGCAGGGCGGAATTGGAGCGCAACGCCGTTCCGGTCCGCCACTGGAGGATCTGGAAAACTGCAGAAGATCGGGCGAGGCCAGGCACTGCACCAATCATTGAATTTGGTGCGCAATGAAAAAAGCCGAAGCGGAGGAAGCGATACGGTCGCTGTGCCACACATGGGCAGACACCCTGACGCCCCAACAGCGCGAGTACCCCAGTTTCGGTTCATTTACGAGTTGGATGCGCGCCAGCGGTTATGGGCACTATCTAGATTTCCGCTCAACCGGCGGCGCCAATGACGCGGCTGAATGGTGGTTTGATCAAGAGCTAAAGCAGACGTGGCGGAGGTAGTGGAAAGCTAATATGCAGTTTTGGGACATTAGTCGCAAAGTAGGCGCCGCAACAACTCAGGCAATAGTGGTGCTCCTCGTTATAAACGTCATGCTTGGCACCTTCTCAGCCTATCAGCAAAGCTTGGAATTGTATCGCAATGAGAAGACCCGCTCCGAGGACGAGCGCAAGAAGGCCGCCGAGGAAATAGCAGCCCGCTGCAACGTCATTCTCGATCCGACCGAGACGTTCAGAGGATGCGTAGCGCGAGAGATTGAAGCCTACGAAAAGCAGGCTAACACCGACAATGATTTGAAGGCTCAACAAGATATGGCTTTCTGGGCTCAGGCCGTATTCTGGCTTACGAGTTTAGGAACATTAATCAGCGCTGTTGGATTGGCTTTCGTCTGGCAATCTCTGAAGCAAACGCGGCAGGCTATCCTCACCGATAGAGAAGTCGGCCACGCGCAGGTAAGAGCATACGTTGCCATTGATGCGCAGACGCCTGTTGTGAGGCCAGACGTTGTGCCGGAACACACATTCAAGATACGGAACACCGGACAGTCCCCGGCTTACAGCGTCGCATACATCTCCGGGTTTCAGATACTTCCACACCCCCTGCCATCGACGACGGGTCACATCGGAGGTCTCGCGCCTGGTCAGGATATGCCTCGAGCAGCACTCGCGGCAGGAGAGTTTATAATCGGCGAAGCGTTCGGAATCAGGGAGCTCACTAAAGAGGACTTCAGAGATCTACAGAACGGAACGAAAGCTTTGTACTGGTTTGCTCGCGTATTCTACGACGACGTTTTCAAGCAAAGGCATGAAACTTCGTTTTGTGGGCGCTTACATTTCGAACCTGCGCCGGGTTACGAAAAAAATGCCGAGCCAAGGCCTTGGATCGTCAGCATGATGGTCGACCAGAAGCGAAGTTACTCCGACTAGACACGCCCACCATCCCCACCGCCACCCTTTCCAATTCCGCCAGCTGCACCGGCGCGAGCGGCGCCGGGCGTGAAGGCGAGCCGATCCGCGGAACGGACAGCGTGTAGCCGTCCTCCCGCCGGATGAGCGCGCAGCCTGGCAACGCGAGGTCGCCGACCCGTGCGGTGAACGTCGCCACCACCCGGCCACCCATTAGGTTCATGTCCGAAAGCGCGATCATGCTTCGCCACGCACAAATGCGCGGTGACGCCGGGACGTGGTCATGGGATTTCCTTCTCAAGGTTGATGGCTGAGAGCGGGGATCCTCAGATGACAATGCCCCAGCGCTTCAGCTGATATTCGCGGATTTGCGCGATGTTGCGCGCGTCCTCATCAGCATTGGTGACCTTGCTATACTTCATCCACCACTTCTGCTGGCTGCCGGCGATCTGCGCGCCAAGACGTTGCGAACCGATGCGATAACGGCCGATCACAGGGAAGCGAGGCTTGACGGTCGTCGCGGTGGCGGCGCTCGTCCCGGTCGTGATGTTCTGGATCGATACCCCTTGGCCGGAGCCTGACGCGATGATCTTGCAAACAAGCAGGTGCCAGATGTTGTGCGTGGCGGCGACCGATGTAGTTGTGGTTTCATCGTCGGTCGTATCGTTGCCGAATCCAGCGCCGAACCGCTCGGCCGTCGCGGCGGTGACGACCAGGCGGTTGCCGAACGAGTTATTGGACTCGCCGTTTGCCGGAAAGTTCAGGCCGTTCGCCCAATATGTCGGCCGATTGTTGTCGTCGGCCATGGAGGCGGTGCTCTTCACGACGGAATAGATCGTCTGATTGAGAGAGTCAGTCGCCGACACTTCGATCCAGTTCGTGCCCGACACCTCCAGCCATGCACTCCCCGTGCCGATGGCCGGCGTACCGCCTCCGATCACGGCATCCGGGACGGGCTTTCCAGGCGCGAGATTGAGTAGGGATCGCTCCAGCGAGCCGTCGAAGATATGCAGGCATTCCAGACCGTCACGAGACAGGAAGCCGCCGAACTCGGTCGCGTAAGCGCTGGCA